>JAFEBQ010000006.1 GCA_018242585.1 Planctomycetota bacterium | reverse complement strand
TGTGACCGAAACGGCCAGCGACTCATGCAGCGTGTCGACACCACCATTCGCCGTGCCGCCCGAGTCCTGGATACTCCAGCTAAACGTGGCCGAACCGCCGTTGGCATTGGCTGCAGTCTTGAACTGCATTCCCTGCAATTGAGCGAGCGTGTACGTCGTGTTGGCAGTGACCACCGTCGAGCCATCGGCGAGCACGATGTTGCCCAGCGTTGAGGCAGGCACCGCCGTGACTTTGTAAGTCAGCGTCTGGCTCGCTTCATCGCTACCACCGCCAGGTCCGTAAGCGAGGCTACTCAAGCCAAGCGACGTGGTACCTGAGTCTTCGAGTACGGTCAGGTTATTCGCCGTGCCTGCTGTTCGTACGGGTTGGTCATTCACAGCCGTGACTGAAACCGTCAACGATTCGTTCAGTGTGTCCACGCCACCGTTCGCTGTCCCGCCGTTGTCTTGGGCTTTCCAACTAAACGTCGCTGGCCCGCCATTGGCGTTAGCAACAGTCTTGAACTGCATGCCTTGCAGCTGTGCCAACGAGTAGGTCGTGTTCGCTGCTACCACAGTTGTGCCATCGGCCAACACGATATTACCTAGCGTCGAAGCCGGCACCGTAGTGACCGTGTATGTCAATGTCTGGCTGGCTTCGTCGGAGCCGCCGCCAGGGCCATAGGCCAGACTGCTCAGCCCCAGCGACGTGGTGCCCGAGTCTTCGAGCACCGTGAGATTGTTCACCGCTCCAGCGGTGCGCACTGGCTGGTCATTCACCGCCGTGACCGATACGTTGAGCGATTCGTTCAGCGTGTCGACGCCGCCGTTAGCCGTTCCGCCGTTGTCTTGGACTTTCCAGCTAAATGTCGCCGGACCGCCATTGGCATTACTCGCGGTTTTGAGCTGCATGCCTTGGATTTGTGCCAAGGTATATGTCGTGTTCGCCGCCACGACGGTCGTGCCATCAGCCAAAACAATGTTCCCCAGCGTCGAAACTGGAACGGCTGTGACGGTGTATGTCAGCGTCTGGCTCGCCTCATCGGAACCGCCGCCGGGACCATACGCCAGGCTACCCAGACCGAGTGACGTCGTGCCCGAGTCTTCGAGCACGGCCAAATTATTCACCGTGCCTGCGGTACGCACGGGTTGATCGTTGACAGCGGTGACCGAAACGGCCAACGATTCGTTGAGCGTATCGACGCCGCCGTTGGCCGTTCCGCCGCTGTCTTGGACTTTCCAGCTAAATGTCGCCGGGCCGCCATTGGCATTGGCCGCGGTCTTGAATTGCATGCCTTGAATCTGGGCCAAGGTGTAGATGGTGTTCGCTGCCACCACGGTCGTGCCGTCAGCGAGGACGATGTTCCCCAGCGTGGACGCCGGAACGGCCGTCACGGTATAGGTGAGCGTCTGGCTCGCTTCGTCGGAACCGCCGCCGGGCCCATAAGCGAGACTGCTCAGTCCCAATGACGTCGTGCCCGAGTCTTCCAGTACCATCAAGTTGTTCGCTGTGCCAGCCGTGCGAACCGGCTGGTCATTCACCGCGGTGACCGATACCGTCAGCGATTCGTTCAACGTGTCGACGCCGCCGTTCGCCGTGCCGCCGTTGTCTTGCACACTCCAGCTAAATGTCGCCGGACTGCCGTTGGCGTTCGTCGCCGTCTTAAACTGCATCCCTTGCAGCTGAGCCAGCGTGTACGTCGTGTTGGCAGTAACGACCGTAGCCCCATCCGCCAGCACGATGTTGCCCAACGTCGAAGCTGGCACCGCCGTGACCTTATAAGTCAGCGTCTGGCTGGCTTCATCCGAACCACCGCCGGGGCCGTAAGCCAAACTGCTCAGCCCCAGCGAAGTGGCGCCTGAGTCCTCCAGCACCGTGAGATTGTTAACCGTACCCGCAGTACGCACAGGTTGGTCGTTGACCGCAGTGACCGACACAGTCATCGATTCATTCAGCGTGTCAGCGCCGCCATTGGCCGTGCCGCCGTTGTCTTGCACACTCCAGGTGATGTTCCCAGTGCCGTTGGCGTTGGCGATGGTCTTGTACATCAAGCCCTGCAATTGCGTGAGCGTCAGCGTGGAGTTGGCGCTGACCTGCGTGGCGCCGTCGGCGAGCCACAGAGTAACGGTCGAGGGAATGCCGGTGATCTTATAGGTCAGCGTCTGGCTGGCTTCATCGCTGCCGCCGCCGGGGCCATAGGTCAGACTGGAAAGCCCCAGGGTGACGGCCGTGGTATCGTTGGCGTCTTCGTTGACGTTGACGGCAGAATACGTGCCAGCCGTCCGCACCGGCTGGTCGTTCACGGCGTTGACGGTGAGGCTGGCACTGGCCGAAGCGGTGCTGAACGCACCTGCGCCCCCGGCGCGGTTATAAGAGATTTGTACATTGTCCAGGTACAGATACTGGGCGCTCCCACCACCGTTGGTTACGTAGGCGCGAATATACGTGTTGCTCGTGGCATACGCGCTGATGTCAATTGATTTGCTGCCGGTAAGGGTGTTGTTGTTTTTGTCGAAAGTGTACAGCGTCGTGTACGTGGATCCACCGTCCGACGAAATCTGCACGGCGATCGCAGCGCCGTCGGTGATGGTGTTGTTGTAATCGAAGCTCAGGGTTGCCGAACCGGTGTTGCTCAAGTTGACTTGGCGATAGATGTTGTCACCGCTGTGATTCTTCCAAATGCGGAGTTGGCCCCCGGTGATTTGAATATTGCCACCTGTTGCGCCGCCACCATTTGCATCAGATTCCGTCCAGGACGTGCCCCAGCTTCCGGTTCCGTTCGAGTTACTGTACGACGCGCTGCTGAATTGGTCGAGATAAGTCCCGCTCAAGTCAACGGTGCCGCCCGCTGTACCCGTGGTTTGGTCCCAGGCCTGGAAGGTAATGCCGTTGGTGACCGTGCCGTTCCAGTTGGCGTTCGGTACGAACCGCACACTGGTGTTCGCGTCAGCGGCGAGAAGTAGGGCGGCGCTCGTCGAGGGACTGCTAAACGCGGTCCAGGTTGTGCCGCCATTGGTCGTGTATTGCCACGTGCCGTTGGTGTTGTCGACCGCCGTGACGGCAATGCCTAGCACGGCGCTATCCGGGTCGGTTGCCTGGCCCGAGATCAGCGCCGAGACGAGCGTGCCGCTATTGCTGGTAGCGTCTTCGTTGATGGTCGTCATGTTATTCGCGCCCGCCAGGGTCGGGGCGTCGTTGACGGCCGTCACGCTGATATTGCGCGTGGCGGTTCCCGAAGTGTTGACACCATCGTTCACCACGACCGTAATCGTGCGGGTCAAGGCGCTGGGGTTATCGCTTGTGTTTTGATACGTGACCGCCCGCAACGCCGTTTGCCAATTTCCATGGGAGGTGGTACCTGTGAGCGTCAAGACACCGGTGGTTGCGTTCCAGCTTCCCGTGATGCCCACCTGATTCGTGAACGCCAACACGTCCTTGCCGCTGTCGTAGTTCGACGAAATCGTAATCGTGGCGCTGGTATAGTTTCCAGCGCCGCCGCTCGGCGTGATGGCCGAATCGACCACCGTAGCTGGGTCATTTTCCGTATAGGCGAGCGTACTCGAGGTCATCACGAGGTTGATCGGCCCAAGCTGGCCGTCGTAGTCATCCAGCGCCTGATAGTCGAGCGGCAAGCTCGGCTGCCCGCCGGCAGTACCTGCGCCGGACGAGAACTCGAGCGTCCAGTCGCCACCCATGCCGGTCGTGTTGGTCGAGGCGTAAACATCCGCGCCGGTCAACTGAGCAATCTGATCGACCAGATCCTGCCCATCAGACACCGATGCCACGTCGCAGGCAAACAGATCGATCGTCGCGCCCGCGGCCAGCACTCCGCTGAGCGCCTGCCATTCGGCGGCGGTCTGGCTCAGATTCGTATCGTCGATCCACTGGCTGCCCAACTCGAACGTACCCGAGTGCCCGTGTCCCATAATCGACAGCGAGCTGATCTGAGTGTTGTTGGCCTGTGCCCACTGAATGACTTCGTTCAACACCTGGTCAGCCGACTGCGTGGCGCTGTCATAGACGAACAGCTTGGCCCCCGGCAACACGGCGTTTTCCAGCATCTGGCTGTCTTGCAGTTCCGAATCGATCAACACGACCTGGGCAGTTTGCACCGCCGCGGCCGGGTCAACGCCCGCCATTGGGTCGGCCACGTCCGTGGTCGGCGTGCCGGCTGTCGAGGCAATGTTGTTCAACAGCGCCTGATTGCCGCTGCTTGCCCCCGGGTCACAGCCGTAGATCAACAGTTGACCATTTGGATCAAGCGCATTGTGCCAAGCGCCGATTTCGTCGGCGCGGCCGGCCACCGAGTCGGCCGATAGCGTCGTACCGCCGAGCTTCATCACGCCGTCGGTGCTGGAGGTAAGAATGTGGATCGAGTCGAGGCCTTGATTCGCGGTCAGGACCGCGGAAATCTGGTCGACGCCGTCCCGCGAGTCATCGAGCAGAACGACTTGCAGATTCGGGTTCGAGGCCGCCTTTTGATCCAAGGCGCTGACCACGGCGTCGTGATTCTGGACGCTCGAATCGACGAACACGACTTCGTGCGGCGACTGGGTGGCGTTGGCCCCGCTGGTGTCGGTCGACGTGCTGGTACTAGCGGTTGAATTGTCCATCGTCGGCGAGGGTGACGCGCTGGCGTCGGACCCAGCGGCCGGATTTCCCGCCGTGATGGCTGCCGCGTCGCCAGTACCGCTGGCCGCGGCCGGCGCGGTGGCCGCCGCCGAGGCGTCCTGTGTCGGCGGTGGGACCATCGACGGGTCGATCGGCGCCGCGTTCATCAGCGTCCGATCTTCCAATTGCGTGCAAACGAGTTGCCGCATCGGCGGCAATGGGTTCGTTCCCAGATCTCGCGAGATGCGACGATAGAGGCGGCGCCAGGATTCAAAGTGCATAGAGCGGTTCCGCGGCGCAACTTCGTCGCGCGAGTGAGCTTTCCTTGCTTGGGTGGTGGTTTCCTTTGCCGGCAAAAAGGAGCGCCCAAGGCGCGCAATAACCCTCTGCCCCACCATCTCAAACATAGGTCACCAGCCCACCTCCCTTGCGTGGTTCCCACATCGTCCGAGACTCCGCCACGCCGTACCGCGAACCGCCGTCACAATCGTTACGGTCGTCATCAATGCTACGACTGCCGCCACGCGCGGCAGATCCGATTTGTCCCCCGGCCGGAGGCGACGTAGAAGCTTTCTGGACCACTCACAGCATCTGGAACGGCGGGCAGCTTTGGTGAACACGATCGCGGCCACAATTCGACGCTGGACACCCTGGCGCGGCGAGCGTCCCGAACCTTGGTCAATCCACCACTCGGCGGTCACCGCGATGGCCGAGCGGGCGACGCCGCTGCGATCACTCTCCGACCAGCAATTAAGAGCAGCCGCCGGCGGACTGCGCGAGCGATTAAAGTCGGAAGACGAGCGGACGCTCGCGGCCCAAATCGAAGCCGGCTCGCTGATGTTCGAGGCGATTCGCCGCACGACGGGCATGGAATTGTTCGAGACTCAGCGCCTGGCTGGGTTCGTGCTGACTGCGGGGATGATCGCCGAAATGCGGACTGGCGAAGGAAAAACCCTGTCAGGCGCGTTTCCGATCTTCTATGGCGCGCTATTGGGCGAAGGCGTCCACGTGATGACGGCGAACGCCTATTTGGCGGCCCGCGATGCCGAAATCTTGCGGCCGATTTTGAACCTGCTGGGCGTGTCGGTAGGTCTGCTCGAGCCGCGCGACAACGACAAACAGCGGCAACACAACTATCAATGCGACGCCACATTCGGCGCTGGCTATGAGTTTGGCTTTGACTTCTTGCGCGATCAACTTGCCTTGCGCGCGAGTGGCCCGCAATACCTGGGTGCCGAGCTCGAACTCCTGCTGCGGGGCAAGGAGCCCAAGGCGCCGCTACTGCGACAGCGCGGCCTGGCACGCGCTGTGATCGACGAGGTGGACAGTATTCTGCTGGATGAAGGGACCGTGCCGCTGTTGCTCAGCGGCAAGGATGAGCGGACCAAGCACGATCCCACCGTTTTCCAGTTGGCGCAAGAAGTGGCGGAACAGCTCGCGCCAAGCGATTACGAAGCCGATCGCGCCACCATTTCGGCCCGCTTGACCGAAAAAGGCTATTGGACCGTGGCGTCGGCGTTGTGCCGACTGGGCAGGGTCAAATTCGCCCGTCCCTGGCAGGATTACGTCGTCAAGGCGCTGGTCGCCAATCACTGCCTGGACCGAGACGTACACTATGTCGTCATCGACAAAAAGGTTGTCATTGTCGATGACTTCACCGGCCGCTTGCAGTCCGACCGCTCTTGGAAGGATGGCCTGCACCAGGCCGTCGAGACTAAGGAACAACTCGAACTCAGCCCCAACAATCGCACGCTGGCACACACCTCAAGACAACGCTTCTTACGGCAATATGGGTTGCTAAGCGGGATGACCGGCACCGCCGCCGGCAGCGAAGCCGAGCTGCGCGACACGTACGACTTGGATGTCGTGACGATCCCGACGCATCGGCCGAGCAAGCGCAAGTATCTGCCCGATCGATTCTTCGCGGACAACGGGGCGAAGTGGAAGGCCGCGGTCGCCGAGATCGCCAAGCTGCACGAGCAAGGACGCCCGGTGCTGGTTGGCTCGCGGACCATCCAGACCAGCAAAGCGGTCGCCAAACTGCTGGCCGAACACGGCATCCCGTGTCAGACGCTCAATGGAGTGCAAACAGCCGACGAGGCGAGCCTGGTGGCGCGCGCCGGCGAAATGAAAGCGGTGATGGTGGCCACCAACATGGCCGGCCGCGGCACCGACATCCGCCTGAGCCCCGGCGTGTCGGAGTTGGGAGGGCTGCACGTCATCGGGCTCGAGCGGCATGCCTCGCCGCGCATTGATAATCAACTTGCCGGCCGCGTGGCCCGGCAAGGGGATCCCGGCTCGAGCCAGTTCATGATCAGCGCCGATGACCCGCTGATTCAGGAGTTTGCCCCGGAACTGGGGGCCGAGATGATCTCGCGCGCCCGCGCCGACGGAGAAGTGCCCATTGACCTCACCATTCAGGTGCGTCAGGCGCAGCAGGTGGCCGAGGAACAAGCCTGCCTGCGCCGCAATCAACTGCGCGAACACGACCAATGGCTTGGCGAAACCGTCAAGCATCTGTTCGGCGTCGGCTAGCTCTGGCCGACAATGCCGCTACAACCGTCGCCATCGGCGCGGCCCGGAGCTCTCCTAGACGGCGTCATTGAAAAAACAACGTCTGGCAATTCCCCCAAGCGATTTGGCTCACGCTGTTCACAAAAAGCTACGTTTCTCTGTGTCCCTCAGGTAGGGGACAGTGCGCTTATCGTGTAGACCTCGATACGAAGTTGTATGGGCAGATCGATTCTCATTACGCTCTTCCTGTTCGCAGCCTGGCCGTGCTGCGCGCAGGCGCAATCAACGATCGAGGGGTTTACCGAACCATTTCACAAGGTTGATCTTTCGCCTGCCGAGCCTGGCATCCTGATGCAACTGCTCGTCAAGGAAGCCGACGAGGTCAAGGCTGGCGACAAGCTGGCCGTCTTTGACACCCGCGTGTTGGAAATCACCGGGCGCATCGCCAAACAACTAATGGAGTCCAAAGGCAAGCTCCGCTCGGCACAGGCCGAACGCGAAGTCCGTCAGCGGCGGCTCGACAAGCTGACCACCTTGAAGTCCCAAGGGCATGCGTCGAGCGAGGAGATCGAGCGCGCGTCCGCCGACCTGAACGTCGCCGAGGCGAATGTCCTGGTGGCCGAAGAGCAATTGGCGGTCGACGCGCTGGAATACGAGAAGTCCCAGGCGTTGCTCGAACAGCGCATCGTGCGCAGCCCGATCGACGGCGTCGTTGCCAAAGTGCATCGCGAAGAGCGCGAGTACGTTACCGCGCAAGAACCGATCATCATTACGGTCGTGCAGTTGAATCCGCTGCGGATCATCTTCCCCATCCCCAGCCACGTGGCCGGCAAGCTGCGCCGCGATCAGCAGGTTGTGATTCGTTTCCCCGACAGCGAGGAAGACGCTACCGCGAAGATCGAAATTATCTCGCCGATCACCGATGCCGAAAGCGGTTTGGTCCGCGTCAAAGTCGTGCTGCCCAACCCCGAGGGCCGCTATCGGTGCGGCATCCGCGGCCTGCTGCTCCTGGACGAATCGCCGGCGGTGGCCCAAGGGCTGAAGCCTTAACATCAAACTCGCCGGCTGCGGCGTACCAGCATGAAAGCGCTCGACGACATCGAGGTTCCTGTGGGACAGCCGGCGGTCATTCGCCGGCCCGCCGCCATCGATTGGCGACTGCTGAACTACGCGCTCGGCACGATGGAGCGCGAGATTCAGCAGCTCGAAGCCCGTCGTGCCGCCGCCGCCGAACTGCTGACCCGGGTCGTGCAGGCCGAGTACGTCGCGTGGCTCGGGCGCGACGCTGGCGGTCAACTGCAGTTCCTCTCGGAGCGGACCTCGGCATTGTTCATCTCGGATAGCCCTCGATCGATGATCGCTGCCGAGTTTGACCGCTCGCTCGCCATGGGAGGTCCAGCAGCCGCCAACTGGAAAGACGAATGGAGCCTGATAGTCTGCGCATTGGCGGACGGAGCAACGCCAGGCGTGGCCATCGTCGTCCCCGCGTCGCTGCCAGCCGAGATGGTCGGTGCCGTCTTGCAGTTGGTTCTGCTCGGACTGTTTGGCCGCCAGCCCAAGGCCGAGACTTCCGACGAGCAAGCTCAACTTAATACGACCGCTGCCGCGCTCGAATTGACCTCGCGGCTAACGAGCACCACCGACCTGAAAGCGGCGGGCCGCTTGATCTGTGACTTGGTCCGTCGCCAACTCGGCGTCGAACGGGTCGCACTGGGAACGATGAAGCGTTCGCGGATGATCATCGAGCCGATTGCCATTTCGGACGTAGCCGAGGTCGACAAGAACACCGCAGCGGTGAAGTTGCTGGGAGAATGCCTGACTGAATCGCTGGCCCAGCCCGCGCTCGTCCGCTGGAGTCAAACCGGCAAGGCCAATCCCTTGGGGCTCAGCCACTGGCCACAGTTGGCCGAGACGTGGCAGGCGCAAGAAATGGTCGCAGTGCGGCTCTCGGATCGGGCAGACGCGGTGATGGCGGTTTGCCTGGTACCGTCACGCCATCCGATCGATGCCAAAGGGGAACAGTTCCTCCGCCTAGTCGCCAATCTGGCAGGTCCGCTGCTGCGTGTTCTCGAACGGGCTGCCCAGGGACATCGGTTGCACGACCTAAAGGAAAGTTGGCCGAAGTGGCTCAAAGGGCGCCGGGCTTGTGCCGTGGCCGCTTTGGTGGCGATGCCTCTGCTGTACCCTTGGGCCACGCGAACGACTTGCGCAGTAACGCTCGAGCCAACCGCGCGGCGACTCGTCGCTGCGCCATTTGAAGGGGTCTTTGATCACAGCCTCGTGCTGCCGGGCGACCGTGTCCAAGCGGGCCAGGCGCTGGGCTATATGGATGGCCGCGAAGTGCGCACCCGGCTGGCGGCGTGTGAGGCCGAATTGAACCGCGCGGCCAAGTCGCGCGACGTGAACCTGGCCGCTGGCAAGCTGGGCCCCGCTGAAATCGACCGCTTGGAGGCCGAACGCCTCGGCTTCGAGCGCCGTGTGTACCAAGGTCGGCTCAAAAAGTTGGAGATTCGCAGCCCGGTCGCCGGCGTGGTCGTGACGGGCGACTTGCGGCAATATGAAGCGGCCACGCTGAAAGTCGGCCAGACGCTGTATGAGGTGGCGCCGCTCGATAGCCTGAAAGCCGAACTCGCCGTGCCCGAAGCCGAGTTGGAACAGGTCGCCATTGATGCCGACATGTCGCTGTGGCTGGATGCCGTTCCAGGCGAACGCTGGGACTTGCAGATCGCGCGGATTCATCCACGCGGCGAACTGCGCGATAACCAGCAGGTGTTTATCGCGGAAACCACCCTTCAGAACGAGAGCCAGAAGTTGCAGCCAGGCATGCAAGGGACCGCCACCGTTTACGGGCCGCGAGCGCCGGGGCTGTGGCTGTTGCTGCGCAAGCCTTGGTTCTTGCTCTGCCGGTTCTGTGGATGGTAGTCATGCCGACTTCATTCGATCACCATGTGCTCGATCCAGCCCAGTCGCGGTTGCGGCTGCGCGCCGATCTGACGATTGCGCCGCACGACGACGCCAGTTTCGTGATCGAAGATCCGCTATCCGGCAAGTATTTCCTGGTCGGCAAGGCGGAATGGTCGTTCCTCAAGCAACTTGACGGCAGTTGCACCGTTGGCGAAGCAATCGGCCGCGCCGCCACCCAGGCCGGCCGCGAGACGGTCCTGAGCGAACAGGAAGGCATCGCCGTGGCGCGCTGGCTGATTACCCAGTCGCTGGCTCGGCCGGTCGAGTTTCTGGCCGGCGCCACGGCCAGCGAGCGACCACGCGACCAGGCGAGCGTGAAATGGCCCAATCCCATCTCGCTCAGCCTGGGCAGCTTCAATCCCGACCGGATGTTGGTGGCGGTCGGCGAACGCTTGGGCTGGTTATGGTCGGGCTGGTTCTTCGCGCTGTGGAGTTGCATCGCCCTGGCCACGATTGTCAAGCTGGGCATGCAGCTCAGCCATTGGCAGGCGCTGCCCGAACATGTCCTCGATCGCAACAACTGGTTGCGCATGGGCGCCGTCTGGTGCGTCTTGAAGCTGATTCACGAATTTGGCCACGGTTTGTCTTGCCGGCATTACGGCATACCCGTCCGCCGCGCCGGATTGCTGTTGGTCTTCCTGTCACCCGTCCCCTTCGTTGACGTGTCGGGCTCGTGGCGGCTGGCGTCGCGCGGGCAGCGAATGAGCATTGCCGCGGCTGGCATGTACCTGGAACTGTTGATCGCGTTCGGGGCGATCCTATTGTGGAAGCCCGCAACGCGCGAAACCTTTGACTTGCTCTGTCAGGATATTGTCGCGCTGGCCGGCTTGAACACGATCGTGTTTAACGCCAATCCGCTGATGCGCTTCGACGGCTATTATCTGCTGGCCGATTTGGTGGGAATCTCGAATCTTTACTCTCAAGGGCAACAAGCGGTGTCGAGTTGGGCCCGCTTTTGGTTCCGCGGCGCCGACGTGTCGGTCCTTCGCGAGCGAACCTGGCGAGGCTGGTTCGTGGTGATCTATGGGTTTCTTTCCTGCGGTTGGCGGTGGTTGACCTTTTTTGGCATTGCCATCAGTTTGATCGCCGAATGGGGCTGGTGGGGGGCCGCGGCGAGCGTGGTGGTGGCCTGGTTCTGGTTCGGTTGGAAAATGCCCAAGTTGCCGCAGTTGATGTCCAAAGGCAAACAATTGTCGCCACCGGGCTTGCGGCGCCGCCGCTTGGCGGTTGCCATGCTGGCGACGTTGACACTGCTGCTGGCGGGGTGGCTATTGTCGCCGGCCCATGTCTGTGCGCCGGCGATCGTTGAGTACGCTCCGTTGAACGTCATGCGCGCCAGGGCGAGCGGCTTTGTGACTGCGGTTCACGTGCAAGTGGGAGCCGCGGTCGAGGCCAACCAACTGTTGCTCGAGCTGAACAACGACGATTTGAAAATGGAATTGATGCGCGTCGAGGCGGAACTGGCTCAGGCCAAGCTGCGCAGCCGGGGCTACCTGAGCAAAGCTCAGTATCCGAATCAGCAAAGGGAGCGCGAGCTAGTCGAATCATTGACCAAGCAACTTGACGAGTTGCGCGCACAGGTCAACGAGCTTCAGGTACGCGCACCTCGCGCCGCCACGGTCGTTTCCAGCAATCTGGCCGACTTGTGCGGACGTTATGTCGAGTTGGGCGAGACGCTGATCATGCTTGGGTCGGATGATCACAAAGAGTTGTTGGTCAGCGCCGCGTCGACCGATCAACGCGACCTGGAAAGCAACTTGCTAGCGCCCGTGCGAGTGTTCCGCGAATTGCATCCGGGGCACGTCGAAGGCCGGCTCGAGCGGATCGAGCCTCGGGCCGGCGACCAGTTGCCCCACGTCGCACTTGGCGCCGACGCTGGCGGCGATGTGGTCGTGACCGTCGAAAGCAAAGCGAGCGATGAATTCGGGCAAGCCGGCTATGCGTCGCTAACCCGGCGAGTGGTGGCCAAGGTCGCCCTCGACGCCACGGCCAGTCGCCAGTTCCGCGCCGGTCAGCGCGTGTTCGTGCGGCTAGCCGTTTCGCAACACACCTGGGCCGGACGCATTTTGGACTATTGGCGTGATTGCTTGACGGAAGTGTCGGCCCGCTCGCGCGGCACGCTGCAAAAAACATCGTGAAATGTTTGGGAAGATCATTCCACGGGAAATGCGATAGCCCAGGGCTTTCGGCCCCCGCCGGTGTCCGAAAGTCCTGGGCAATCGCACTGAACCGGCGGGCAAAGAATCGGAGACTCGCAATATTGACCACCAATGGGATCGGGTCAATGTTTTTCGGCCTCGGTGGCTTGCTGGCCGCGGCGCTGCCAGAGGGCGTAAGCCATGTACACGACAATCAGCAGATTGATGACCAGCGCGCTCGCGCGCACCCAGGTGACTTTCCGGTCCAACTCGTACAACTCGATGGGAAAATAGATCGAGCCGCTGACCAGCGCCAACCACTCGGCCCAGGCCCGGGCGCGCCACAACCCGTACGCTTCGATCAGCCGTCCCGTGGCGTAGACCAGCGCCAGCGCGGCCAGCATCATCAAGTGGGCGTCGTCGATATGACCGGCCGCCTGGATGAAAATCTGGGGGTACTTGCGGGCCGGGTTCAGGTGGAACCGTTCGACGATCCGCTCGGCCACTGACTGCAAGTCGTGATGCACCAGCGACAACAGCCCCAGCCCCGCCACGAGGACGAGTACCCCCTTGGCGGCCTCGAACGAGGCTACTACGCGCAAGCCGGCTTGGGTGGTCGGAGATCGAAAGTGCATGGTTCGGCCAAGCTGTCACAAGCCGAGCGGGCAGACCATTGCGAATGGCCGGCGTAGCGCCAAAGTTGCCCGCACCTGGGGTGCCCGCGTCAAATAGTTGTAATGACTCACGGGGCGCGACAGAATAAGCAGCAGCTCGCGATTTATTCCGCCCTCGCTCGCCCCCGATGAAGGAGCACGCTATGGAACCTGTCCAGCAGCCCCGTTGCCCCGAATGTGAAGAGTTCAATCGCCATCAAAACGAAGCGGCCGATCTCAATCGGCGCGGTTTCCTCGGCGCGGTTGGACTAGGCGCGCTCGCCGGCGGACTGGCGCCGTCGTTGTTGCGTGCGGCTGATGCACCGGCCGCGACAGGCAGCGCCAAGCCGGCCGAAGGACTGATCCGCGAGTTGTACGGCACGCTGAGCGATGACCAGAAAAAGTCGCTGGTCTACGCTTGGAATCACGGAGCCGACAGCGGCATGCCCACGCGGCTCAAGATGGTCAACGCGCCCCACTTCGGCAAGCGGATCGGCGACAGCTACACCAAGGCGCAACAGGACCTGTGTCACGAGATCCTCCGCGCCATCTGCTCGGGCGAGGAAGGCTATCACAAGATCAGCCGCGGCGGCCGGTTCGACGGTTCAGGTTCGTTCGAGGGGCTGGGCGCGGTGATCTTTGGCGAGCCCGCCGACGACAAGCAATTCAGCCTAGTCTTCGCCGGACACCACCTGACCATTCGTTGTGACGGCAACAGCGAACCGGGAACCGCGTTTGGCGGGCCGATGTACTATGGGCACAGCGCGGTCGGCTATAGCCCGGGAAATGTTTTCTTTTACCAGACCAAGAGCGTCCTCAGCGTGTATGGCGCGCTCGACGAGAAGCAACGCAAGCAAGCGGTCGTCCGCGGCAAGACTCCTGGCGAGCAAGCCGCCTCGGTTCGCTTCCGCCCCACGAGCGAGGCGCACCCCGGCGTGGCCTACAGCGAGCTGTCGGCCGATCAGCAAAAGCTGGTCGAGCAGGTGATGCGCGATATTCTGCTGCCGTACCGTAAAGAGGACGCCGACGAAGTGATGACGCTGGTCAAGTCGAACGGCGGGCTCGAGCAGATGCACCTGGCGTTCTATGCCGACAGCGACGCCAGTGAAAAAGAGCCGTGGCATTTCTGGCGGTTGGAAGGGCCGGGCTTTGTCTGGAACTACCGCGTGTTGCCGCACGTCCACACGTTCGTCCACATTGGCAAACAACCTGCCTAGTCGCCACGCGCCGGAGCATGAGCATTCCGTCTGACGCACTAACAACCGCTTGGCAACTGCTGCAGCGCGACGTGGATGATGACACCTTTCCGGCGGTGTCGACCGCGGTGGGCGTCGGCGACGCCGCGCCGGCTACGTTTCGCGCCGGTCGACTGGCGGTCGCGGCCCAGGCGCCGGCCGCCGGCGCACGACTGGACGTCGAGCCGATCTTCATCATCGCCTCGCCGACCAAGCCGATGACCGCCACGGCGTTGATGATGCTGGTCGAAGCGGGGGAAGTGACCCTGGCCGATCCGGTGGCGCGGTTCTTTCCCGACTTCGCCGCCCAGCACAAGGAGGCGATCACGCTGGCTCACTGCCTGACTCACACGTCGGGCCTGCCGGATATGTTGCCCGACAATGTCGAGTTGCGCCGCGCGAACGCCCCGCTCGACGAATTTGCCCGCGGGACATGTGCCGTGGTGCCGAAGTTCCCGGCCGGCACGGCAGTGCAGTATCAAAGCATGGGGACGTTGATGCTCGGCCGCGTGGTCGAGAAAGTCACCGGGCAATCGCTGCCGGCGTTCCTGGCCGAGCGAGTGTTCAAGCCGCTCGAGATGCACGACACGTCGCTGGGCATGATCGATGCCTGGGAACAGCCCGGCCCGAAGGGGGAACCGGCGCGAGTGACGCGCATCGCCGAGGTCCGCGCGCCGGGCAAAACGTCGATCGGTTTTTCCAGTTGGAGCGCCGACCCGGGCTTTGGCTGGAACAGTCCCTACTGGCGTCGGCTCGGCGCGCCGTGGGGAGGGATGTTATCGACCGCGACAGACCTGGCCCGCTGGTGCCGACATCTGTTGTCGATTCACCGGGGGGAAGATGGCGTGATCAGCCGAGCGACTCTCGCCGCGATGACTAGCAATCAACTGGTCCACTTCCCCGATGTGCCCGAGACCGACCGGCGGTGCAAGCCGTGGGGGCTGGGCTGGCAATTGAACTGGCACAACCAGACCGGCGGGTTCGGCGATTTGTTGTCGCCGTCGGCATACGGCCATTGGGGCTCGACCGGCACGATGGTCTGGGTCGATCCTGATCGCGATTGCTACGCGGTGCTGCTGACCAGCGAACCGTTGTCAGGCGACCGCCGCCAGCATGTGCAGTTTACGAATGCCTTGTGCCGCGTGCATGGGTGATCGAGCCTTCCTTCTGGTAGGTCAGGTACCCTGTACCATTCCATTCGGTAGGTATACCGTCATTCCCGCGCAGGCGGGAATCTAGTGGAAAGACTTCACTCCAGATTCCCGCCTGCGCGGGAATGACGGCGTGCGCGGGGCGTATGAGTCAATACAGGGTGTAGGTCAGGCCTTGGCCTGACAATACGGTGCGCACCACTTCGTCAGGCCAAGGCCTGACCTACGGCCGATCACCTGCCAAAGCGCGACATGCTCAAGAACCCGATCGGCAGCTCTGTCTTCCCTTCCAGCGCCAGATCGGCCACCGCTTCTCCCAGCACCGGGGCGAACTTGAAGCCGTGCCCCGACAAGCCAGCCGCGAACGACACGTTCGCATGCCCAGGGTGACGATCGATCACAAAGTGCGCGTCGGGGGTCAGCGTGTACATGCAGACTGCTTGCCGCGTGCAATCTCCCGCCGCCGCCGGCAAGTGCTCGCGCAGGAAGTCTCGCACGCGCTCGACTTCCTCGACGTGCAAGCTCCGATCGACCGTCAGCGGGTCGGCGACGATCGCGCCGCCGGTATGCTCGGCCACTTTCATCCCTTCGGGGCCCAGTTGCGGAAAGCCATAGAAAATGCCCGCCGGCGTGTCGAACAGATAACACGGCATGCCCCGCTCGACGGTGAACTGATCCCCCCGGGGCGCGAACCAGAGCTGCGGCTTGCGCCGAACGGTGAGGGGCAGCTTCAAGTCGGCCAACACCTGGCTGGCCCACGCGCCGGCCGCGATGATCAACCGCGCGGCCTGGTATTCGCCTCGGTCGGTCTGCACGGTGACCCGCTTGTCGGTAGCCTGCCAGGCCACGACCGACTCGCCGGTTTGCAGCGTCGCTCCGTCGGCCACGGCGGCGTCGAGCATCGTCTGCACGCAGCTTTCGACTCGCAAGAAGCCGGCCCGCCGCTCGAAGACGCCAACCCAGGGGTCGTTCACCACAAAGCCGGAAAACTTCTGCCGGATCGTGGCGGCGTCGAACTGGTCGACCTCTAGCCCGTGCAACCGCGCGCTGGCCAACACGCCGGCCACCACCTCCCCTTGCGGCGGACCAACCTGCAGCAGGCCGGATTGCTGGTAGAGCGAGACGCCGCGCCGCTGTTCCAACTCGTGCCAGGCCGCGAACGCGCGCTGCGTCAGCGGTACATAGTCGGGGTGTTCGAAGTAGGCTTGGCGAATGATCCGCGTCTGGCCATGCGAGCTCCCCCGATCGTGCGCCGGCGGAAAGCGATCGAGCCCGAGAACACGCACCCCGCGGCGGGCCAACACGGCGAGCGCGGCGCTGCCAACCGCGCCGGTGCCAATGACGATGGTTTCGTAGGTGTTGGTCACGCGCTCGCCGCTCCTCTGCGCTTCCGCTCTTCACGCGGTCAGCATCAACCCCTCTCCCTCCGAGAGAGGGTGGCCGAAGGCCGGGTGAGGGTTCCCGTCACGCCATCAGTCGATCAGCCTGACGCGTGACCCTCATCCGGCGGCTTGCGCCGCCACCTTCTCCCGGGGGGAGAAGGGTTAGGGCGCTTCACTTCGCACCGACTACGGATTCTCATCCGGCCGGTAGCCGCAGGTCTTCAATCGAATGCGATACAAGCTCAGATCGACCGTGCAGTACATGACATTGGCCTCGTCGCCGCGACCAAACTCGACGTTGCTCGGCAGGCCGACCGGATCCTTGCCCGAGGTGTTCTCCGGCCCGGTCGGCAAGAACCCAACCCGCTTGCCCGACGGATCAAGGACCAACACGCCGGGGGTCTTGTTGCTGCGCCAGGTCAGGTACAAGTTGCCCGCCGCGTCAACCGTCATGCCGTCGCAACCCTTGTCGGGGGCGAAGTCGTGCAACGTCTCGCGCTTCGTCGGCAGGCCCGTCTTCTCGTCGAGCGTGAAAGCGTGGATCTTCATCACGCCCGGCTTCGGCGCGGCGGCCGCCGGGTCGATCTGGTCAGTGCCGTTGTCATGATCGGCCACGTACAATCGGCGGCCGTCAGGGCTCAGCGCGATGCCATTGGGCTTCGCTACGTCGTGCGTCACTTCGACAACTTGTCCCTCGTCGTCCAAGCGATAGACCGCGCGGTATTCCAGTTCGCGCGATTCAGTACCGAGATACTTGGGATCGGTGAAGTAGACGCGCCCTTGCCGGTCGACGCACAAATCATTCGGGGCGTTGAACCGCCGGCCGTTGAACCGCTCGGCGACCACCAAGCGCTCGCCGGTCGTGGTGTTCCAGCGCGACACGCACCGCCCGCCGTAATCGGCACCTTCACAGGCCCACAGATTGCCGGCCTTGTCGAACGCCAGGCCATTCGACTTGTGGCTGTCGGCGGCAAAGACGGTGGTTTTATTCGTCGTTGGGTTAAAGCGGAGGATCATGCCGCGATCGGTCCCGACCGGAATATCCGAGAAGTAGATGCTGCCATCCGGCGCGGCAGCCGGCCCTTCGGTCAGGCCCCCCTTGATCGGCGCGCTGCGCGTGAAGAGCACTTCCCAACGGGCGTCCGGCGCGACGATCGTTTCGCCCGACGGGGCCGGTAACTCAGGTGCGAACTGCAAAACTAGGAACAGGAGGAGCGTGGAGTTCATATTGTGACCTATTCTCGAATGTAAGAACTAAGTCCCAATGACCAAGAACCAATGTCCAATGGGATCAAGCTCTTGGTCATTGGTCCTTGGACATTGGTGCTTATCACTGCGTTCACTAGTGCCCCAACCCCAGATCCAAATACACCGCATCCAGCACGGCGCGCACGCGCAGTTGGTGTTTCGCCTCGCCGGGCATGCCGTTAAACGCCAACGCGATGACCAGCGCCTCTTGCGGATCGGCCATGCCGACCGATGACTGGTTGCCGCTGTGGCCAAACGTCCCCGCCGAAGCGTAGCGACCATAGCCGTACGGAATGTCGTCGCCGTAGCGTCGCGAGTTGACGATCACACCCCAGCCCCAGTCGATCGTTTGCTGAAAAGTCTCGTCGAACATGCCGAGCCGCTGCCGACTGATCATTTGCTCGACCGTGTCCGGTTGCAAGACCCGAGCGCCGTTGCGTTGTCCGCCACCGAGCAACATTTCGTAAAACGCGGCCAATTCGCCCATCGGCCCGCGCCCCGTCGCGCCCGGAGCGCAATGCCCAAGCGCCGTCGGCGCGCTCCACAAATGGAGCGTGTCGGGCGTTTTCTCGGTCACATACATCGGCGCGATCCGGCCGCCGTACTCGGCCACTTGCGCCGGCGCCAACGACAGCCAACAGTCGCGCATGCCGAGCGGCTCGAAAATCTCTTGCCGGGCGTACAGGTCGGGCATCCGACCATCGATCCGGCGGATCAACTCGCCCAGGATGTACCAACTGCTGTAGGGGTGATAGCCGGCCTTGTCGCCGGGGGGCCAGCGCGGCTCGAGCCGGGCGCGGCAAATCTTGTCGATCGTCTCGGCCCAGGGGGTCTTGGCGTCGCCGGTCGGCGCCCAGCGGAACCCGCCGGTGTGGGTCAGCAAATGCCGCAACGTGATCGGCTCTTTCCCTTCCTGGGCGAACTCGGGTATGTAGCGGGCCACGCGGTCGTCGAGTGTGCAGCGTTCCAGCTCGACTTGCTGCAGCAAGGCAACGGCCATCACCGGCTTGCACGCCGACATCCAAAGCAACAGCGTGTCGTCGGTCATCGGCTGGCTCGGCGCACGCTCACCCAAGGCCAAATTGGCCACCGTCAGACCGGCCAGCGAGACGTAGAGTTGAGCGCCGCGGTGCAACCCGGCCACGCGACCTTGCTCGATAGCACTCACGGCGCGCGGCAACCGCCCCTGGTTTTCGTCGCCAAAACTCATCGCCAGCACCGACCTGGGGCCACCGTTACAACTTGATTCCTTTGACCGTTCGGTGTGTTACTATAGCAGGCGAACCCCGCGGCGTGATGGTGCCCCCATGGCCGTCGACCTCGACGAATTCATTAAACGACTGGACGACAGCGGCGTGCTGGCCGCCGACACGGTGCGCTCGTTTTGCGAGCATTTACCCGAGGCTCAGCGTCCGCAAGACGGCGAGGCGCTGGCCCGCGCCCTGGTCAAAGACAAAAAGCTGACCTCATTCCAGGCCAATCTGGTCTACCAGGGGAAGACCAAGAATCTGGTCCTGGGGCCGTACCTGGTGCTCGACAAGATCGGCGAAGGGGGCATGGGGCAGGTGTTCAAGGCCGAACACCGTCGCATGCATCGGATCGTGGCCGTCAAGGTTCTACCCGCTTCGCTCACCCGGTCCAAGGACGCCGTCGATCGCTTTCAGCGCGAGGTGCAAGCCGCCGCGCGACTCGATCACCAGAATATTGTCACCGCCTACGACGCCAACGAAGCCAACGGCGTTCACTTTCTGGCCATGCAGTTCGTCGACGGGCGCGATCTGGCCGCGACGGTCGCCGATCGGGGCAAGCTGCCCGTGCCCGAGGCGCTGAATTACATCATCCAAGCCGCGCGCGGCTTGGGCTACGCACACGACCACGGCGTGATCCATCGGGACATCAAGCCGGCCAATCTGCTGGTCGACAAGGATGGCGTGGTCAAGATTCTTGACATGGGGCTGGCGCGGCTGGACGACGCCGCTTCGGGGGCTGACGGCCTGACCCGCGCTGGCCAGGTGATGGGCACGCTTGATTACATGGCACCCGAGCAATCGGTCGGCATGAACCAGGTGGACCGACGTGCCGATATCTACAGCCTGGGCTGCACGCTCTACAAAATACTAACGAATGAGAACATGTTCGCCGGCGAGACGCCGATCGCCAAGGTCATGGCCCATCGCGAAGCGCCGATCCCGTCGCTGCGCGCCAAGCGTCCTGATGTGTCCGAGGCGGTCGACGCGGTCTATCGACGGATGGTGGCCAAGCGTCCCGAGGACCGGTATCCGTCGATGAAGGAAGTGGTCACCGAGTTGGAGCGGTGCCAAGGAACCGGGACCGTGCTGTTGCCGCCGCCGGTGACGGCCGTCGCCCCGCCCGTGGCCGTCTCCTGGCAAACGCCGACTGCCACGATGGTCGCGCCGGGCACGTCGATGTACGCCACGCAAGCGGCGCCGACCACGGAACGGCAGCCGCATTTCATGTTCAAAGTCATGGGGGCCGTGTTCGTCACGATTGTCGCGCCGTTGATGGTGACGATCTTCGGCAAATACACCGACGCGATCTTTCCCGCGCCAGCGACCCCGCCGACCGCGACTACTTCCGCGGCCACGCCGCCGTCGCCCAGCAGGGCAACATCTCAGCTTGCTCCGGCACCCGCGTCGCACACTGCACCGCCGACGCCTACCGCCAGCAAGTCGAATCCGCCGGGCGCGACCGCGCCAAGAACGATGCCCCCGGTCCCCGCGCCGCCGGCGACGACCAAGAAGCCCAATGGTGGCGACCAGGTGGCGACGGCCACCAGCAACAAGCCCCCGGTCGCGCCCCCCAAGCCGCCGGCGGATCTGCCGCCGCCGCTACGCTTGTTCAACGCCCGAGACCTGGGCGGGTTCTACACCATGCTCCCCAAGCCAGCCGGCAAGAACAACGATCCCGACAAGGTGTTCAAGGTCAGAGGCAACACGTTGCACATCTCGGGCGCGCACCGCGGGATGCTGGTCACCGACCGCCCGTTCGACAATTACCACCTGACCGTGGAATGGAAGTGGGGCGAGAACAACGCGGCCCCGCACGAGAACGAAGCACGCGCCGCCGGCATCTTGCTGCATGGCCAGGGGCCCGACGACGCGATCCAGGGCACGTTCCTTCCTTCGATCAAGATCGACGTGCATGAAGGGCACACGGGCGACTTTGTCTTATTGGGCAACGACGACCACAAGCCGTCGATCTCGGTCGAAGGGGAGCTGATCACGCCGCGCGGCGCCAAGCCCGGCCTACAACGCTTTCACTACAGGCCAGGGCTGCCGCTGTCGACCTTCAGCACCGGCGCCGTGTGGGGGCTCAATGCCTCCATTGGTGTGAAGCACGAGAAGGGCTACCGGGGCAAGGACGAAATGGAAGCACCCTTCGACAAATGGAACAAGCTCGAATGCATTTGCCGGGGCAACCGGATCGAGGTGCTGCTGAACGACAAGCCGGTGAACGTGGCTCAACAGGTCCACCCCATCCGCGGCAAGATCGCCCTCCAGTCGGTCCATTCCGAGTTCCACGTCCGCTCGATCATGCTTCAACCGCTGAAGTAACTGGGCGTTTGTTGCCGCAAGTCTTTACAATAAAGTCATTTGCGACTTTTTTATGTCATATGTGACCAGCCTGGCAAACTCGGCAACATACAGGGTGTAAGTCGCCTGCTGTGGCCAATGGATGGCCGGACAGGCCACGAGCCGTTTGCCGCTCGCTCACTATCAACACCCAGCCGGGCCGCTGACTAAACCGCCCGGCGCTAATCCGACACGGTCCGAATCATGCCAGCCGTCGCCTTGTTCGCCGCCTTCACCGTTATCTCGTTGGTCTTCGACCTGCTCACCGCGCCGCGCTACGACCGCGCCTAACTCGCGGCTCGTGGTCGGCGCACCAGGCTTCACACGCTCGCGCGGCGAAAGGATTCAGCCGCGCGCGACTCGTGAAGTTTGGGTAGCCCGGACAGCTTGTCTGTCGGGGCTACCCGAATCGAGAGCTTCGAGGACGAGTATCCCTCACACACGCTCGGCCAGAGCCACTAGCTCCTGGCCAATCTGCTCGAGACGCTCGGTCAACTGCCGCTTGGTGTCGTCCAGGTCGGCCAGCATCTCGGCCGGCTCGTAAGCGAACAGGTAGAACTTCACCTTCGGTTCGGTGCCGCTGGGGCGAACCGCGACGTAGTTCCCTTCTTGCTCCAGGTCGAGCATCACCAGATCGCCGCGCGGGCCAACCAGCGGCTCGCTTACCTGGCCCGGCGGACCTTGCAACAGCGTGCCGTAATCGCGCACCCACGCCACGCGATGCCCCGCCAGCGTGCGCGGCGGCGCGGTGCGCAACTGTTGCATCAGCGCCCGCATCTTGGCCATGCCTTCGCTGCCGGGCAGCGTCTTGGACAACTGTGTCTCGACGTGGCAGCCATGTTGCCAATACAGCGCGTCGAGCTTTTCCCACAGAGTCTTTCCCTGGGCTTTCACCGCCGCCGCCAACTCGGCCAGCAGCAGGGCCGCCACCGTGGCGTCTTTGTCGCGGGCGTACTGGCCGGCCTGGTAGCCGTGCGATTCCTCGGCGCCAAAAACAAATCGTGCCGGCCCGTGCTCGTCGATCGCGCCGGCAATGTACTTGAAGCCGACCAGCAGGTCTCCCACGGTCTTCACGCCGTACGAGTCGGCGATCCGCCGCGTCAACTGCGTGGTCACCAGGGTCTGAACGATGTAATGCTCGCGGCTCAGTCCCCCTTGCCGGCGGCGCGCATCAAGCACGAAATCGGCCAGTAGCGCGCCGATCTGATTCCCCGTGAACACCTGCCACGGGCCGCGTTTGTTCGCTCGGGCCGCGCCACCGAGCCGGTCGGCGTCGGGATCGGTCGACATGACCAGGTCGGCGTCGGCTTCCTGGGCCCGGACGATCATCGTCTCGAACGTAGCCGGGTTCTCCGGGTTCGACACATGGCCGGGCACGTTGGGAAAATCGCCGTCGGGCGTGGCGTGGGGCGCGAACAGCTCAACATCCTTGAACCCCGCCGCGGCCAGCACCGGCAAGACGCTGGCCGCGCCGACGCCGTGCATGGGCGAGTAAATGATTCGCACGTCGCGCGGACCTGGCACGCTTTGGGCCAAGACTTGCCGCTGATAGGCGTCGTCGATTTGCTCCTGGCAAAAGATCACCTGCTGGCTGGCCACCGCGTCGGCGAACGTCTGGCGGCGAATCTCGCGCGTGCTCATCACCCGCTCGATCACCCCGCGATCGTGCGGCGGCAACAATTGCCCGCCGGTCGACCAATAGGCCTTCACGGCATTATCGCTCGGCGGGTTGTGGCTGGCCGTGACCATAATACCGCACGCGCAGCCTCGCTCGCGAACCGCGAACGACAGCTCCGGCGTGCTGCGATAACCGTCCAGGAAATAGACCGTGAAGCCATTGGCGGTCAGCACCTCGGCGCACAGCTCGGCAAAGTGCCGCGAGTTGTGCCGCGTGTCGTAGGCGATGGCGCAGCTCAAGGCCTTGCCGCCGGCCTGGTCGCGCACGTAGTCGGCCAGGCCCTGCGCGCTCTCGGCGATGGTCCGGTCGTTGATGGCGTTGGAGCCGATCGGGTACATCCGCCCCCGCCGTCCGCCGGTGCCAAAGGGAATCACCGTCCAGAAGACGTCGTCGAGCGTTTTCCACTGGCCGCCGGCAATGTGCTCGGCCAGCGCCGGCGCGTACTCGGCATAGACCGGCTCGGTCAGCCAGCGCTTGATGTTGGCGGCCGCGTCGGCCGTGAGCGATTTGGCGGCCACGGCCGCCTCGACCTGGGCCAGCAGTTCGTTGGATTTCATGGCCTTACTATACGCTGCTCACCCCGCGCCCCGAAGCCCTCGGCGACAGCAGTCATTACATCAACCACGACGACGCAACGACACGGCTGGGGAAATGATGAGTGCTGAATGGCGAGTCCCAAAACACCAACGTCCCATGACCAAGGCGGAAAGTGCGCGGTGCGTGAATTCCCTCATTTGCTCTTTTGGTCATTGGCCATTCACCCCCGTGCCATCCTGTGTCTCCGTGCTTGGTTAGCCCGAGTGCGCAAAAAAACAGGCCGGGTGTTCACTTGGGGAACACCCGGCCTATCGCCTGGCCCGTGAAAGGCTAAGACTGTCAGCGAACGAATCGCTTACTTGGTGCCGGGCAGCTTGCCGGCCTTGATCAGTTCGCCAAAGGTCTGACCAGCGGCGTTCTTTTCGCCTTCGGCGGCAGTCAACGCTTCCTCGATCTTGGCCGCGTCCTTCTGGTTCTTCATGCCGACGTTCTTGCCGAACGCCTGGGCATAGTCGTTGCGGACCTTCTTGTCATCCGAAACCGGATGACAGACGCCGCACTTGGCTTCCTTGGCCGCTTCGAGGGCCGGATACTTGGCCTGGAAGGCCTTGTTGTATTGAGCGCGAGCTTGCGCTTCCGAGCCGGTGTTCCACACCGCGCCGAACGCGACTGCGGCGGCGACCGCCAACAGACCAACCTTCAAAACCAGCTTCTTCATGTAGAGTTCTCCCGATTGCATTTTCAACTGGTGAAACCTGGCGGGTCGCGCGCCGTAAGCCCGGGGGCTTGTCGACTCCAATGCCGATCGAGGGTCCGTCGTTGATACCGACCGCCCGGGCAGGCTACCGCCACGGAGTAAGTAAAGTCCGCCGAAAAACGTATGTCAAGCTGCCGATGCGTTTTAACCCCCGCATTTTGCCCGAATTAATCCGTACCTATGGAGGCCGTCATTCCCGCGCAGGCGGGAATCCAGTGGTTGCGGTTACCCTCTCGATTCCCGCCTGCGCGGGAATGACGGAAGCGGGGCGGGCAATTGATGACTGGTTCCGAGTCGGCTTTGATTGCCGCGAATCCAGGCAAATCCACCGGTCGAAAGCCCCTCGATGCCACCGAGCAGTGATCAAACGCTCGACACTTCACGAGACGTTTCAGGGGGGCGTCGCCGCCGGTTCGGCCGGCAGCGGCGGCAACAAGTAGCCGACCATGCCCACGTCGCGGCCGTCGCTGGCGCCGGCCCGGGCCATGTTGTCGGGCGATTCTTCCAGGGCATAGTCATCGAGCCCGCGGGCGAACAGCGGTCCCTGCGGATTGGGCCGCCGCCAGACCACGCCGTTCCAGTTGGGCAACACTTCGCGCGAGCGGCCCCAGTGGGCTTCCCAGTCGATGGCCGACAAGCGCCGCAGGCCATCATCGCGATTCTGGTCGTGCAAGCGCCAGACGCTCTGCGGATCGAAGCCGGTGTAGAAGTTCCGCTCGCCGTTCCACGAGACATATTCCAGGAACGTGTTCCGGTCGTCGACGCCAGCCTGATCGATCAACAGCGACGAGCTGTCGCCGGCCAGGATGTTGTCGTTGGCCTGAATGTCGAGCGCCGGCAGATACGGATGGTCCAGGTCGTTGAGCATTTGGAAGAACCCGCTGGCCGCATAGGCCGTCACGTGCCGCAGGCTGATCCGCACGTGTGGATCCCCCTGGCCGGCCATCGACGCGCCGTGAATCGATGTCAACCATTCCGACGTACACAGCAGGCCGTTTTCCCACGCAAAGGTGACCGCTTGGGCGTCGTCGATGCGCAATAGCGTGGCTTGGCCGCGGGCGACGCAATGTTCCCAGTGCAGGTGGGCCGGTTCGTCGGCATCGGCCGCTTCGCCGACGCGCAAGCCATTCCAGTTGCTGAGCGCGCGAACATTGATCAGCGACACGTCCGAATGCAGCGCCGCCTGGTCCCCATTGCGGATCGTGAACGAGCAATTCTGCACTTCCAGCGAATCGCCTTGTTGCAGCGCCAACAGCGACCAGCGATCGGCCGCAATTTCGCCCGGCGCCGGCACGTTCAATTCGATGGCCAGATTCACCAGCGACAGCTTGCCGCCGGTGACTTCGATCATGTCGCGCGGATAGCGCATGGGGTTGCTGTCGTCGGGGCGAAAGACCACGATCGGCTTGTACGATTCACCGGCCCGAATCGTGAAGCGGCGGTTGTGCAGCAACAGTGGCCGCTCTTCACGCCGGCCGTTGTAGCGCAGCTCGACCACGTCGCCATTGCGCGCGGCGCTACAAGCCGCGCGGAGCGAATTGAAGTATTGCGGCCCACGCGCCGTGGGGCTGACGACCAGCAAGCCCGGCCGCGGCGGCGGATCGATGGCCGGCGGTTCGGTTTCAGCGCCCGGCTGCGTGGCCGTTGCGCCCGGGGTGATCGTTGCCGAGGGGGCCGAGTCCGGGACCGGTGGCATGTCGCCAGGGCGTGCTGCGCCCGCAGCGTTGGCGACTAGAGCACTGTTCGTTTCAGGCGTGGTCGCGCCGGCCTGCGCGTCGGGCGCTGCGTGTGGCGCTTCGGCGCCCGCGGGCGCAGCCTTGTCCGGCGCGGCGCCATTGGCCGGGCGCATTTGGCCCGCGTTGATCGTCGGCAGTTGGCTTTCATCGACTGGCGTCGAGAAAACCACTTCGATGGCCACGGCCGCCGCCAACAGCAACATCACCGGCACCGCCCAGGGCAAATGTCGTTCGAACCAGGTCGGCGCGGCGGCCGACGGCACGTTCGACAGGTTGCTCCAATTGCCCAGCGGCAGGCCCAGCGCCTCGGCCAGCACCGACAAGTCGGCAATCAGCGCTGGCGGCGATTGGTAGCGCCGCCGCGGGTTCTTGGCCAGCATCTTCCGCACCACGGCCGCCACGTCGTCCGTCACTTCGTGGTTGAACTGTCGCGGGTCGGGCGGCTCGTCGCTGGTGTGTTGCAGCAGCTTTTGCAGCACCGTCCCGTCGGGGAACGGCGGCCGCGCGGTGAGCATGTAATACAACGTGCAACCGAGCGAGTAGATGTCGCTGCGGACGTCGGCGCTGCGCGGGTCGCGGGCTTGCTCGGGCGAAATGTAATCGAACGTGCCCAGCGTCACGCCGCTGGCCGTCAGATCGTCGCGCGCGTCGACCTGGTGCAAGCGTGCCAAGCCCATGTCGACCAGCTTGGCCCGACCGTCGGCCGTGACCAGCACGTTCGAAGGCTTGATGTCCCGATGCACGACGTCGCGGCTGCAGGCGTGTTCGAGGGCGCGGGCGACTTGCAGCGTGTAATTGATCGCGTCGGCCAACGGCAGCGGGCCACCGTGGCGCTCGACCAGATCGCGCAGGTTGGCCCCTTCGATGTACTCGAAGACAATGTAGTTCAGCCCGCGGTCTTCGCCGACGAAGTAGACGCGGGCGATGTTCTCGTGATCGAGCCGGGCGGCGGACTGGGCTTCGTTCTGGAAACGTCGCCGGGTGTCGTCTTCACTCCCCTGATCACGCGACAGCACTTTGAGCGCCACGATCCGGTTGAGCATGGTGTCGCGGGCGCGAAAGACGGCCCCCATGCCGCCACCGCCGACAAAGTCGAGCAGCTCGAAGTGGCTAAGCGTTTGGCCGACCAGCAGCTTGCCGAGCTCCTGGGGGGGCAGCGAGCGATTGGCCCCGGGCAGCGCCGGTGGGCGCTGGCTGATCACGGTCTGGTCGTTGGGGGGGGCCATGACCGCGGCTGCCGAAGAACCTGACCCGACCGAAGAGCCTGACGCCACCGGCGAACCAGACACCGTCGGCACCGGCTCGCTGGGAGCAATCGCAGGCAACTGGCTGGAACCAGGGTCAGGCATGAATCAGTTCATCGCGGACAAGGATGAAACCCGGGCCGCAACTCGCTCAGCCTGGAGCCAAGCGAGGGGGACGGCCGATTGACGAGCCCAATCAAACAACATTTCGCGCACCGCACCCACGGAGACGCGAGGCATCAATTTCGATCAATGTCGGCTAGGCGGCTACCGCCCCGCTTGGGGCACCAATGGCCCCGCCAAGTGACTAGGCTTGGACCCACGACGAACGGGCAACGTGGGGCAAACGAATAACTTTTGAAGAGCGAACGCTCTTGTTTTGAAAAGAACACAGTCCTGACGAGTCTACGCACGGCCACACGGCGTCACCGCCGACGACCGCGAATGACTCTGCCGATAAGGCAATTTATGGTAACCTCGAAAAGCTTGATGGTCAACAATTTAACCGCTTGCCCAACATGAACTTGCGTTAATTATTGCCGGCTGTGGCGCGAGGTTCGGCAGGAACGCGAGACGCAGCCGCCAACGCGCCGGTCATTGCGCCAGGGCAAAGCTCGTCCGCAGCCGGTCGCGCCAAGCCGCGCGCAGCGGCGTGAGCCGGGCGATGTCGACCTGCATGTTCTGTCGAAGCGTGTCGCGCTCGGTGGGGGAAAGTGCGGCGAAAAAGTCCTGCTCGACCAGGGGCGCGCCGGCGCTGGATGCGGGGGACACGGCCACCGGTTCGAGCCACAGGAAGACCCGATCGCCGGTGTGGTGCCGATCGATCACGCGACAGTCGAACCAGGCCAGCGCGCCGTCCACGACGGGAAGCGACGACGGCGCGGCAGTGGTGGCGACGCCGGCGAACTTGTCGGCAGCACGGCCCGAGCAGGCGGCGAATTGCCACGCCAGCCGACTTCCTTGCGCGCCGAGCAGGTGAATCACCGCGGCTCCGCTTCGCTCGATCAGCTCGGTGGTGAAGTGGCTGACGGCCAGCGAGATGAGGAACAACGGGCTCGCGGTGTCGAGCGACACCGGCGCGACCCAGGTGGCGGTCAGGCCACTTCGCGCGCCGCCGTGGGCCGCGGTGATCAGCCAGACCGGTCGGTTGCCAAGCCGATTGACGGCGTCGAACGTGGCGGCGATTGCGTCGTTCATCGAAGGGGTTCCACACAAGGCCCTGTTGGCGCCTATGATAGTAGCAGTTCTCGATCTGTTTTAGCAGTGAGCCGCCCGTGACCGAGCCGCCGCAAAGCAACCGACGCGAGTTCCTTACCGGTCGGGCCGGCGCGCGCGTGGTCCGGCAAACGCTCGATCAAATGATCGAGCGGGCCAACGAATCGCTCGATGGCGTCCTTGACGACACGGGTGCTGGGGATCCTTACCTGGTCAAGCTCGGCCGCCGCGCGATGGCCTGTGAATTCGAATTGTACCTGAACGCTGGGCAATACCCCCAAGGCGTGGAAGCCGGCATCAACGCGCTCGACCTGGTCGAGCAACTCGAAGCGCAGCTCACCGTCTATCGCGAGACCAGCGAGATCATGCACCTGAACCGCACGGCTCACGACGCGCCCCAGGAGGTCGAGCCCCAGTTGTTCGCGCTGCTGGAGCGGGCGGTCGAACTGTGGCGAGAAACGGGCGGCGCGTACGACATCACCGCCGGGCCGTTGAGCCGCGTCTGGGGCTTTTCACGCCGCGCGGGCGCGATCCCCGAGCCGAGTGCGCTCGCCGAAGCGCTCGCGCCCGTCGGCAGCCAGCACTTGGAACTGAACCGCGAGACACGCACGCTGCGCATGAACGTGCCGCGGATGGAAATCAACCTCGGGAGCATCGGCAAGGGCTACGCGCTCGATCGCTCGGCCCAATGGCTGACCGCGGCCGATGTGAACGACTTCCTCTGGCACGGCGGGCAAAGCAGCGTCCTGGCCCGCGGCTGTGGCGCGTCGTCGGCGGCGCTGGGCGGCTGGTTGGTCGGCCTGCAACATCCGGTTGGCCCCAAACGTCGTTTGGCCGAGGTCGTGTTGCGCAATCGCGCGCTGGCGACCTCGGGGGCCAGCGTGCAATACTTTCGCTATCAGGGCCGGCGCTATGGACACATTTTGGATCCGCGCACGGGCTGGCCGGCCGAGCAAGTTTTTTCGGCCACGGTCGTCGCCCCCACCGCGGCCGAGGCCGACGCGCTGTCGACGGCGTTCTATGTGCTGGGGGTCGACGCGGCCAGCGACTATTGCGACCGGCATCCCGAAGTGGGGGCGCTGTTCGTCTATCCCAGTCCAAGCGGCAGCAAGACCGAGCTGGCGATCATCGGGCTCGAGCCGGACGAATATCGGCTGTGCATTTAATGGCGCGCGGTGATCGTCAACGCGCCAGGCCGGCCGTCTTTGCGCCAGCACCTAAGGTGGCAACTCGGCGACCGCTGGAAGCTTGCTAGACCTTGCGCACCTCGGCAAGCTAGAATGACGCAGCCAGTTGCCGCGCAGCGTCGTGATGCGACCTGATTGGCCTCGACGTCAGCATCGGCATGTTTCGCCCCTTCTTCGGCCCGCTCAACTAACGTCATGTTCGATTTGCTTGAGCACGGCTCGTACGCTGGCATCATCCTGGTACTGGTGCTCACGGGGGCCGGGCTGCCCATTCCTGAGGAAGTGTTCGTGATCGGCGCTGGCATTGCCAGCAGCCACGCCAAGCTGAACTGGGCGTTGGCCTTGCCGGCGTGCCTGGTGGGGGCGCTGCTAGGGGACTTGATGACCTACAGCATCGGCCGCCATTTTGGCCGGACGTTGCTGCGCGACCATCACTGGTTCATTCGCTACATGACCCCCGCTCGCGAACGGGAAATCGAAGCTCGCATCCATCAATACGGCATGCGGGTTTTCTTTCTGTCCCGGTTCATGCCCGGTTTGCGCTCGCCGGTCTATCTGACGGCGGGGATTGTCCGGTATCCGTTCTGGAAGTTCGTGGTTGTCGATTCGATCTGCGCCGCGACGGTGATTTGCACCTTTTTCGGCCTGAGCTTCTTTTTCGCCGATCGAATCACCCAGTGGTGGCCGGTCATTCAACGCGCCGAGGTCGGGCTGACCGTGCTAGTGATCTTGGCGATTATCGTCGCCGTGGGTTACTTTTACTGGCGTCATCGCCGGAAAGTGGTGCAAGAACCATTATGGCGAGTCGACGCGCGGGGAGTGGCCGAGCCGGACGGGACGGCCAGCGTGCCATTGCGCGACACCGAGCCGGCGGCCGCGGCCGGCGAGGCTCCGCTGGCGGGAGGGAAGAAACATGGCGACGCAATTGAATAATTCGAGCCCTGTGCGCGCGGGCCGCGCGCTCCGCGCGGCGGTGTGCCTGATTGCGATGGCGCTAAGCGCGCTGTTCGCGGCGCAAGCTCTGGCCGCCACGCCGGTGATCATGCATCCGACGTTGATGGCCAATGTGCGGATGCTCGATCTGCACATCTCGGGTGGCAAGATCGTGTGCGGGCCGCTCGAGCCGCCGCGCTCGATGAACAGCAGCCACCGGAACAACACCCGCGGCGAGAAGCTGACCATCACCTGCAACGGCCCGTCGGTGACGCTGCACTATGAGCTGAAATTGCCCGAGTGGGAGCTGAGCTATCACCTGTCGGGCGGGCGCGAGATCACGCTTCGCCGCACGCCGCTGGCGGCCACCGACAACACCAAGGTCGAGTTCACGCAAACGGCCGAGGGGCCGCTGGTGCTGCGGGTCGAAAAAGGGGACGAACGGCGCACGCTGGCGGCGTCGAGCCTGTGGCTGTTGATGCTCGATGATCCGGCGTTGTGCGCCGCCGAGTTGGCGCCGTACCTGGAGATCATTCACCCGCAATGGCGGATCGCCCAGCGAGCCGAAGCGCTCGAACGTGCGCTGTTGCGCACGTCGACGCAAGCGCCGGCCTACGACACGCGGCAAATCCTCGGCTGGGTCCACCAGTTGGGAGACGGCCGGTTCACAGCGCGGCAAGCCGCCCAGCGACAATTGACCGAGGCCGGCCCGGTGGTGTTGCCGCTGCTGAAGCAGTTCGACCTGGGCCAGCTCGACGCCGAGCAGCGCTATCGGCTGAAGCAGGTGATGCGCGGCTTTGTCGATGAAGAGGACGACTCGAACGACCGGCTGACGCTGTTGATGGCCGGCGACGCCTGGACCTGGTTCACGTTGATGCGCCGCGACGACGCGGAAGTCCGCCGCCAGGCGTACGACCGGTTGAAGATGCTCGTCAGCGCCCCGGTCAAGTTCGATGCCGCGGCGCCGGCCGAAGAGCGCGCGGCGCAGCTGGCGCAGATCGAGCAAGCGATCTTGCAATCGATCCAGCAGACGCGCGAGCGGTTGACCGCTCCCTGAGCAGTATGGACGGCAGCGCGGTTGTTTAATTGCCGCTGCTCTCTAGATCGCTTCTCGATTCAGTATAGCGTGCGTATCTTCCAAGCCGGTGGCTTTGCCACCGAGATTGGCGGCAGAGCCGCCGGCTTGGGTAAGCAAACGATACACGCTCCCGAGAATTGCTCTAATGCGGCGATGCGCTGTGCCGTCGGGCACGTTTGGTCGCGTGCTACCATTGACGCGATGAACGTCCGAACAGATTTTCGTGGCGGAACCGCGCCATCGTTGTCGACCGCCGCTTGCCAGCGCGGGATGATTTGTCGATACTCGGTGACTTCCGTTTGGCCATCGGCCGAGAGACGTGAGGGGAGCAGGCGGTGATCGGGCTGTTCGCTCGGCGGCGTCGCGTAGTGGAAGCTTCGATTTGCGAAGGGGCAACTGCGCTGGCTCTCTGGCACGGGCGACGCCGCCAAGTCTCGCGCCGCTGGCCAGGTATTGCCGACGGTTCATCGCACGGAGCGCTCAGGCCCTCATGGCACGGTTGTCGATTAACGAACTTACGACGTTTCGCTGGACGTTCGATCAGGATGTTCAGCAACTCATTGCCGGCGGTTTCAAATCGATCGGCGTTTGGCGGCACAAGCTCGACGATTTCGGTCGCGAACGGGGCGTCGACTTGCTGGCCAGCAGCGGTCTGGAAGTGTCGAACCTGGCCTGGGCCGGCGGCTTCACGGCCAGCGACGGACGGACGCTCCGCGAGTCGATCGACGATGCGCTCGACGCCATCGCGCTGGCGGCCGAGCTGCGGGCCGCCACGCTGCTGGTTTACTCGGGTCCGCGCGCGGGGCATACCAACGCGCACGCCCGGCGGCTGTTTCGCGAAGCGCTGAAGCAGCTTGTTCCCGCCGCCGAACAACAGGGGGTGACCTTGGCGCTCAAGCCGGTGCATGCCCTGATGGCCACCGAATGGTCCTTCCTGGTCGGGCTCGACGAGCCCTTGGCGCTGGTCCAGGAGTTCAACAGCCCGCGGCTCAAGCTGGCGATCGACACGTACCAGACGCCGTGGGACGACAAGGGACAGCAACAACTGGCGGCCGCCGCGCCGCACGTGGCGCTGGTGCAATTGGCCGACGGGCGCGCGCCGACCTACTGTGAAGAGCGGCACACGCCGTTGGGCGAAGGGGAAGCGCCGCTATTGTCGCTGATCGCGGCCCTCGAAAGGGGCGGCTACCGGGGAGATTACGACGTGGTGCTGATGGGGCTGGAAGTCCCGCCCGACGACTACCCGACGCTGCTGCGCAAAACGCACTCGACGTTCAAGCAGTTGCTTCCCGTCGCCAGCAGCATCCGCGAAAGCGCTTGAGGCAGATTTCGCCACGGAGGCACGGAGGGCTACACGGAGTAGATGTGAATGACCAATGCCCAAGCACCAATGACCAATAATGCGAAGGAGCCGGCTGTGTTCTATTGGTCATTGAGGCTTTGTTTCCCCGCTTACTCTTCCTCCTCCGTGCAAATCTCCGTGCCACCGTGTCTCCGTGGCAAAACAGCGGCGGAACAGGCCCTCAGTTCTCGACGCAGTACAAGTGCTCGTACGTGCGCAGGAAGACCTGGCCGTTCGAGAAGGCGGGCGTGGAATTGCTGTGCTCGCCCAAGCGATTCTCGGCCAGCACTTCCAGCCGCTCGGCATTCGGCGTCCAGACGATGGTCGTCCCCTCCTGATTGGTCGTGTACAGCCGGCCATCGGCAAAGATGGTCGAGCCCCAGAGTTTGCTCCCCGGCAGGCGCGCCTTCCAGCGATCGACGCCGGTCTTGGGATCAAGGCACTGAGCCAGACCGATCTCGTTGGCGATGTACAGCAGCCCATCGACGATCACGCCCGAGCCGATGCGCTGCGGATTGCGCGAGGTCTGTCGCCAAAGGCGATTCGTCTCGGTGGTGTTGCCCGAGCCGCCGAGCTTGAAACCAATAGCCGGGCCGTGATAGCCCCCCATCGCCACGGCGACGCCGTCCCCCAGGACGATGTCGGTGTAAACCAGGTCACCCAGTCCGTCGACGCGCCAGGTCGGCTCGCCGTTGGCGGCGTCATAGGCTTGGACAAAGCGCGGCAGCGAGACCAGCACCTGCCGCCGGGCGTCGATCGTGGCCACGACCGGCGTGCTCCACGAACCAGTCCACAACGGCTTCTCGCCGTCGCCCCGGTTCTCTTCGCCGGCGTCGCCGCCGGGGACGTCTTGTTGCCAGACGGTCTTGCCCGATTCGAGTTCCAAGGCGATGACGAACTGCCGCGCGCCGGGTCCGCAGTTCAGGTAGACCAGCTTGCCGTCGATGACCGGCGACGAGCCATAGCCCCAGATGTGCCGGAACAACCCGAGGTCGCGCGACCAGAGCGCCTGGCCATCGGTGGCCGAGTAGCAATGCACCCCGGCCGAGCCGTGCCAGACGACCACGCGACCGCCGGCGACCGCCGGGGACGAGCCGCAGTAAGGGTTCGTGCCGTGCGTCGGATCTTCCTCCAGGAACGAGACGACTTGCTGCCAGCGCTGCTTGCCCGACTGTCGATCAAAGGCGTACGTCCCCCGTTGCTTGCCGCGCTCGCTGGCGCAGGTGACAAAGACCGTGTCGCCGGCCACGACGGGGCTGCTGTTGCCGGGGCCCGGCAGGGGCATCCGCCAGCGGACATGTTCCGACGGGCTCCATTGCTGGGGGACGCCGGTTTCGGACGTGCGGCCGGTTCGGCCAGGGCCGCGAAAATCGGTCCAGTCACCCGCCTGGGCGGTCAAAGCCGTCCCGGCGGTCAACAGCAGCAGACCAAGGAGCTTACGCATAAAACACCTGTGCGATGCGATGACAGCCGAGCCGGGTCATCATACCGGATAGGCAAGGGGCGTTCTGGGCTATCTGGCGGGGCGAGGGCTACGGTTATCCCTTGGCCAGCCTCGATTTGGCCCCGACCGGGTGCTAGCGGTTCGGGTAGCCTGGCGATTTCCCGAGGATTTTCGTTGACACGGCGCGTCAGCCGCTGGTACAAGGAATGAGTTGAGATTGAGTATCAATTTCATTCCCACCTAGCCTTCCCTCCACCTCGCACTCTCATGGTTGTGGCTTACTACACGGTCGCCGATGAAATGGCGCCGGTCACAAGCTGCGATTCTTGCACATCGGTCGCTAGTGACGCGACGGTTGTCTGCCGTTGTTTGAACGTCACCGAAGACGATCTGCGCGATGCGTCGGCCCTTTGTCCGTTGATGTCGCTGTGCGAAGTCGCGCGCGTCACCGGCGCCGGCTCGGGCTGCACCGCCTGTCACCGGCGGCTGCGGAAGTTCATCGCCCTGCAAAACGCCGGCTCGTAAACGGGCCAGGTGTTTCTCGTTAATTCACCCACATCTTTGGGTAGTGGAACCGGGTAGCACCGGTTGCTTGCCAACCGGTGCGGCAACCGCCGCCAGAGGCATCGAGGGTGGAGCGCACCTCTCACCCCGTTCGCATCGTCGTTTTTCTCACGAACGGCAAGCATCGGACCTTGACCTCTTGCCGCTCGCGCGGCACCGGTTGCTTTAGCAACCGTTGCTACCCATTGCGAGAGCGCACTAGCGGCGCTGCAACGGCTTCCCTTGCGCCAAGGCGAGCCAGTCGATTGTCTCGCTGAACGCGTTGGCCTGCCAGCCGACGCGCGCCAACAGTGGCGGCACGCAGCGAGCCGCCAGTTCCTCGGCATTGGTGGCCGCGCTTGGGTCGGCTTCGGCCGAGGTTCGATTTAAGACCACGCCCGCCACGTCGAGCCCGCGACGGAATGTGGCGGCCACGATCAATGTTGACAAGGTTTGATGGATCGTTCCCAGCGCATCGCGCGCCACGACCATCAGCGGATAGCCAAAATCGTGGGCCAGGTCGGCCGCATAGTCGTCGTCGCTGATCGGGGCCATCAGCCCACCGGCTCCTTCGACCAGGACGATGTCGCTCGATGCGAGCCAAGGTTCGAGCCCCGCGCGCAGCAGCGCCGCGTCGACCGTGTCGCCTTGCTCGGCGGCCGCGCGCGGCGGCGCCAGCGGCGCGCGAAAGCGCTGGGGGCAGACTTGCTCTAACGTGCCGGGCCGGCCGGCCGCTTCCCACAGTGCCACCGCGTCATCACTGACCAGCGTGCCGGCTTCCAAGCGGCAGCCGCTGGCGACGGGTTTATACACGCCCACGCGCAAGCCCCTCGCCACCAACTGTCGCGCGATCAACGCGGTGACGTAGGTTTTGCCGACGTTCGTGTCGGTGCCGGTGATGAACAGGCCTGGAACCCGGTTGTCATTCATAGCGCCTAGGGTACCATCAACTTGCCGGTCGGCAATTGGCGCGGGCCGGCGAAGCGTGCGACCGCCCCCCTTGTTGCGAGCGAGCTGACTTATGGCTGTGCCGAATCTTGTTCCCCCGGCCAAGGTGACCGTGGCGCTGGTCCAGATGACCTGCGTACACGCGAAGCGCCCCAACGTCGAGAAGGCGCTGGCTCGCATTGGCGATGCCGCGGCGCGCGGGGCGAACATCGTCTGTCTGCAGGAACTGTTCCACGGCCACTATCCGTGCCAGAGCGAAGACTTCTTGCGCTTTGACGAGGCCGAGTCGCTGACGGGGCCGACGGCCGAGGCGCTGGCCGAGGCGGCCAAGCAGCACGGCGTGGTGATCGTCGGCTCGTTGTTCGAGCGTCGCACGCAGGGGCTGTATCACAACACGGCGGTGGTGTGGGACGCCGACGGTCGGCCGGTACACACTTATCGCAAGATGCACATTCCCGACGACCCGCTGTACTACGAGAAGTTTTACTTCACGCCGGGCGATCTTGGCTTCAGCAGTTGCGCGACGCGGTTTGGGCAGTTGGGCGTGTGCGTCTGCTGGGACCAGTGGTATCCCGAGGCGGCGCGGATCACGGCCCTGCGCGGGGCGCAGATCATCTTCTACCCGACGGCCATTGGCTGGCAGGCTCACGAGAAGGCCGAGTTCGGTGCCAGCCAGCACGACGCCTGGCAGACCATGATGCGCAGCCACGCGATCGCCAACGGCTGTTTCGTGGTGGCGGTCAACCGAACTGGCGTCGAGGGGGGGATCGAGTTCTGGGGGGCGTCGTTCGTGGCCGATCCGGCCGGCAATCTGCTGGCCCTGGCCAGCCATGACAAGGAAGAAACCCTGCTGGTCGAGTGCAACCTGGACCAGATTGACTCGGTGCGGACGCACTGGCCGTTTTTGCGAGATCGCCGCATCGATGCGTACGGCGACCTGCTGCGAAGGTATATTGATTGAGGGGAAGTTGCTAGTTGCTAGTTCCTAGTTGCTAGTAAAGGCGAGGAAACTTGCCGCGCGGTTTAGGCGTTCGATTTCCTGCCCGCCTCTTTCCCCACTCGCAACTAGCAACCAGCAACTAGCAACTTCCCCCCCGCCCCCCATGCTCCGTCGCCGATCCATTAGCTGGCCGATCACGCTGGGCACGATCATGATCGTGCTGCTGGTGGCGCTGATCGTCGGCTGGGTGCTGCTGGCGGTCAACGCCTCGCAATACGCCAGCTACTGGTGGGCGGTGCTGGCCCTGGGACTGACGTTCCTGGTGCTGGTGTTGGTCGGCGTGGTCCTTTACCTGGCGATGTCGGTCAAGGAGATCGCGCTCAATCAGCGGCAGTCCAATTTCATCGACAGCGTCACGCACGAGTTCAAAAGCCCGATCTCCTCGTTGAAGCTGTACCTGCAGACTCTCTCGCGCCGCAACGTGCCCGAGTCGCAGCAGGCCGACTTCTATCGCTACATGCTCGAGGACGTCGAGCGACTCGACTCGCTGATCAATCACCTGCTGGACGCGGCTCGGCTCGATCAACAACCCGACGCCGCCGAGTTGCAAGACGTGCCGTTGTTGGAAGTCTTTCGCGGCGCGGTCGAGTCGGCCGTTCACCGCTACGGCGTGCCGGTCGAGTCGGTCCAGATCGACGCCGCCCCGTCGATGGTGCATGCCCGGGCGATGGACGTCGAGATCGTGTTCCGCAACCTGATCGACAACGCGGTCAAATACTCGATGCCCAGCCCCGAGGTGAAAATCGAAAGCTGGCTGAACGGCCGCGGCACGGTCATCACGCGAGTCAGCGACAACGGCCCGGGCATTCCGATCAACGCGCGGCGCAAGATTTTTGGCCGGTTCGTTCGGCTGGGCAACGAACTCGAGCGAAAGCAGACCGGCACGGGGCTGGGCTTGTTCATCGTGCGAACCCTGGTCCGGCGAATGCGCGGCCGCGTCCAGGTGCGCAGCCCGTTGACCCGCGGTGGGACCGTGATGGAAGTCGAATTGCCCGGCGGGCCGCCGCTGGCCGGCGCGGCGACACCATCATGAAGCGCATCCTGGTGGTCGAAGACGAGCAGCATCTGGCATTCGGCATCAAGTTCAATCTGGAAGCCGAAGGTTACGACGTCACGGTGTGTACCGAGGGGCCGGCGGCGCTGGCCATGATCGAGGACGATCCGCTGGGGATCGAGCTGGTGGTCCTCGATCTGATGCTGCCGGGCATGAGCGGCTATGCGATCTGCGAAGAGATTCGCAAGCAAGGAAACCAGGTTCCGGTGCTGATTCTCAGCGCGCGGACGCTGACCGAGGATCGCATTCGCGGCTTCGACGTCGGAGCCGACCAGTATCTGACCAAGCCGTTCGAGTTGGACGAGCTAATCAGCCGGGTGCGGAACTTGCTGGCCCGGTTCAGCCGCCGCCCCGCGCCGACGACCAAGGAGCTGAAGACTTACGACTTTGGCCGCGCGCAGATCAACTTTGACACCTACGAAGTCAACGTCGCCGGCCAGCCGGTGCAACTGACCGCAACCGAGATGAAGCTGCTGCGGTACTTCATCGACAATGAAGAGAGCGTGATCAGCCGCGCGCAACTGCTGGAGGACGTGTGGGGCTTCGCCAACTCGCCCACCACGCGAACCGTCGACAATTTCATCGTCCGGCTGCGCAAATACTTCGAGCTGGACCCAGCCGAGCCGCAGCATTTCTTGAGCGTCCGCGGGGCGGGCTATCGGTTCGTGTCGGGGAACGCGCCGGCGTGAGCGGCGGCGGGTCTTTACCATCGAGGCACAATGCTACGAAATGACGAATGACGAAGGGGATTCGACCACGACGACACGACGGGCACGACGGGCACGACGTCGGAAAGTACCAAGAAAAATGAACCGCAAAGACGCAAAGGAAGACGTGGGAGGAGAACGCGGAAGTAACGTACGCTTGTGGTTTAGCCCCGAGCCATAGGCCCGCGAGAGTCCATTACTCGGCACTTATCGTGCATCACTTCCTACGTCGTGTCGTCGTGGTCGAATTCTAATCGGATTTCTTTGCGACCTTTGCGTCTTTGCGGTTCAAATTTGTCAGGAAGCGGCAGCGCGCTGGCGTATGGCCCTGGGGCTAAACGGGAAAGTGCCCAGGGCTTCTATCCCCACATTTCAATCCCCATCCTCTCCGTGTTTTCTCCGTGTCCGCTGTGACTCCGTGGTTAATCCCCTATGCAGTGGCAAAAAACCATCATCTGCCTGTTGCCTTGGCCCGGCGGTGAGGCCAAACTTGGCTCTACTCCACTTTTTGCCCCCGCCCCGCCCGAGGTACCGTGCCGTGAAATGGTTTGCGCCGCTGACCGCGTTGTTGTGTGTGTTGTCGCTGAACGTAACGGCCCGGGCTGCCGAGCCAACGCCCGACGCCGAGGGCTGGATTCGCATTTTCGACGGCAAGACGCTGGACGGCTGGCAGGCCAACGAGAGCCCCGAAAGCTGGACGGTCGAAGAAGACGCCTTGGCCGGCCACGGCGCGGTCAGCCACTTGTTCTACGTCCGCCAGGAGTTCACCGACCTGGAGTTCAAAGCCGACATCAAGCTGGCCGCCGGCAGCAACTCGGGCATGTACTTCCGCACCGCGATGGGGCCGAAGTTCCCCAAGGGTTACGAAGCCCAGGTGAACAACAGCCACAAGGATCCCAAGCGAACCGGCACGCTGTACCACTTTGTCGACGTTCGCGAACAACTCGTGGCCGACGACACCTGGTGGATCCAGCACGTCATCTGCCAAGGGAACCACATCATCATCAAGGTCAACGGCAAGACGGTCGTCGACTTCGTGGACGAAAAGAACTCGTTCACGCGCGGCTATGTCGCGCTGCAGCAGCACGATCCAAAGAGCAAGGTCTGGTACAAGAACCTAATGGTCAAGCCGCTGTAGTCGTCTGATAGATCGACTCGGCGGACGCGGGCCATCCCGCGGCACGCCCGTTGCACTTGGTTCAGTTTGAGTCACGCTTACTGGTTATCGATCGGGAGAATTGAGATGAAACGCGCCGTCTTCACCGCGGTGTTGGGTTGCCTGTTGAGTTGCTCGGGCGTGGCGCTGGCCGGGCTGTCGAGCGAAGCGCTCGAAGAAGAGTACGGCAAAGGGGTTCACTACTATTTCAGCGGCAATTACACCGAAGCCCATAAACTGTTCACCGCCGCCATCGAGGCGGGCATCAACGACCCGCGGCCGTATTACTTCCGCGGGCTGTGCTGTCTGAACCTGGGGCGACAGCCGGACGGCCGCGCTGACTTCATGAAGGCCGCCAAGCTCGAGACCAGCGAATCGTCCCAGTTCTACGACGTGAGCCGGAGCTTGGAGCGCGTGCAAGGAAGCAGCCGGGCGATGCTGGAAAACTACCGGGTCGAAGCTCGAGTGCTGGCCGCCAAGCAGCGCGAACAGGTGCGCGCCAAGCGTTATGAATCAAATCGCCGAGCGATTGCCGGCGGCACACCGGTCGCTCCGGCCAAGCCCATGGCCGCCGCTCCGGCAGGCGAGCCAGGCGCTGCGCCAGCCGAGCCCGGGGCCGCGCCCACGCCGCCAGCGCCCGGGGCCGCGCCCGCCAATCCGGCCGCGCCCGCGAACCCGTTTGCGCCCTAGGGAAACGATCCACGCGAAACGATGAACGATAAATGAAGGGAGGCCGGGCACGTGCCCGCTCCGCATGTCTTCCGTTTATCGCTTCTCGTTCATCATTTATCGTTTCCTAATTCCCCGAGATCGGCACCGGCACGAAGCAGACCAGCGGGATCAATAGCGACGCCAGTCCCAGCATGCGTCGGAACCAGCCAATCGGCGCCGCGTCGTTGGCCGTGCGCGGGTGATCGGTCCCGATCAGCATCACCAAGGCCAGCATCACGATCCAGGTCGGCTGCTGCGAGATGGCCATGGCGATACCCGCCGCGACCACGAGTCCGCGCGCCAGCCAGTGGGCCCCGCGACCGAACAGGGCATAGGCCACGTGCCCGCCGTCCAACTGGCTGATCGGCATCATGTTCAAGCCGGTGATCAGCATCCCGACCCAGCCGGCCATATAGAGCGGATTCCAGGCCAGCGAATCGTTCGGACCCAGGTTCGGATGGAGCCAGTGGACCATCCACTTCAAGACCAGCGGGTCGTTGAAGATCATCGGGCTATTGCCGGGCTGACTCTGGGCGATGCCAATCCACGCGACCGGCAGCGCCACCAGCAAGCCCGCGATCGGGCCGCTGATGCCGATGTCGAACAATTGCCGCCGGTCGGCTTGCGAGCCGCGCATGGCGATCAGCGCTCCCATCGTCCCCAGTGGCGAGATCGGCATCGGAATGAAATAGGGCAAGCTGGCCGGCACGCGGTGACGAACCGCCTGGATGAAGTGTCCCATCTCGTGGGCCAATAGAATCGCCATCACGGCCAGCATGTACATCAGGCCGTCATGCCAATGATCGGCGACGGTCTCGACAGCCGCGGCCAGCACGTACAGCGGATCGATCGGCAGCCCCACGGCGATCATCGGCCCTTCGGGGCCTTCGCTGCCGGCGGCGCCGGCCCAAAACGTCGACAGGCACGTCACCAGAAACAGCACCAGCGGCAGGATCAGGCGCCGTTGCCGGGGCTGAGCATATTGCTGGTCCGGCGGCAGGGACTGGTGTGACGCCCCTGGACGCGGCGCGTAAGGATTTCTGACATGCACCCGCACCGGCTCGACGATTTCGGCCTGGACGGGAGGCAGCAAGGTTTCCGCCGGCGCGTCGAGCGAAGCGGGGCGGGGCGGCTCGCCGCCCGCCGAAGAGGGCGGCCTGGGGTTCCACTCGGCCGACGACCGGGGAGTTGCCGGCGGTTCATGGTCGGCCGAATCAGTCATCTCGAAATCGCTCGTCGGACAAGGATCGTCGCGCGGAAAAACACTCTCGCGGCCCTAACGGAAGCATATCGCCCGAGGCCCGGATCGGAAAGTCAAGGCCCGCGTGGCGCGCCATAACTCCTTGCCCCACCGAAGAGCTAGAGCTCGATGCTCTTCAGCGTGTTGCCCGACACTTGTGCCGCTTGCAAGCAGCGGGCCGCCGCCAGCACCAGTTGCTGGCCAGAAAAATTCTTGGGCACCATCGCGGCCGCCGCCACGCCGACGCTGACGGTCACCGGATGCTGGTAATGAGCAAACCGATCGCGCACGCAGCGCAGCGCGTGCAGGCCGCAATCGCTCGCCTGGCCCCGATCGGCGTTGGGCAACAGCAGCGCGAAGCGGCTGATCGACAATTCGATCATGGCCGCGCCCCAGTGATCGACCTGTCGGCAGATCGCCGCCAGTTGCTGGCAGCAGGAAGTGTGCTGCACGAGTCCCAACTCGGCCCGCTGGCGATCGTCGCGGTCGAGCGCCACCAGCACCAGACTGAGTGCGCATCGCGCCTGGCGACAGTCATCGGACATCCGCTGCACGCGGTCGAGCAATTCTTCCAAGGCCGACACGGCCGAGGCCGGCGCCGTGGCCTGGGGAGGAGTCGAAGGCACGCTCGCCGCGGGGGGCGCGGCAGCTACGCCGGCGGGCACTGTGGCCGACGCCGATGCGTTGGCCGACGCTCCCACTCGCAGCGCCGACCAGGGGGAGCCGGCCAGGGCCATCAATTGCCGGACTTGATCGCCCAATTCCACGTCATCGCCGCGCGGGGCGCGCCGCGCGCCGGCGGTCATCAACTCGGTGGCCCATTGCGAGACATTGTCGCTCAGGCGTTGATGCGCTTGCGTGATCACTTCGGCGTAATCAAGGTCGTCAGGCAGAGCCATCGACAACGCGTCGCCCAGCTCGCGGACGCGGCATTCGACCAGGGTCGACCAGCCGGTCAATTGCTCGGGGGTGATGGCACTGAGCTGCCGCAGTCGTTGCAGCAGTAGCGGCAGGTGGTCGTCCTGGCGCTCGACCAACACGAGCGCCCAATGTTCGGCCAGCGCCAAGATTTCGGCCAGCGTTCCTTCCCGATCGGCGCGGGTCGGCTGGCTGGCGTCGAGGTGCGGTGCGCTGCTGGCAATCGCGTCGACCAGCGCGGCCGGCATGTTCCAGCGGCGCAGCAACTGGGCCGTCAGCTCGATATGGTCAAAGCCCAGCGCGCGGCGCTCGACGTCGTCGAGCTGCCGCTGCAGATGGCGCACGCGGCGGACAACCTGAACGTAAGGATCGCCCAGCGACTGAATCAACACCAGCAAGCCGATATCGGCCAGCAAGCCCGCCAGGAAGGCGTCGTCCCCCGACGCCGTGCGCAGTTGCTCGGCCAGGTGCCGGGCCGCGACGGCCTTGGTCAGGGCGTGCCGCCAGTAGGCTTCCAGGACTTGCGTCTGGACGCCGTCGCTCAGACTGCGCGGCAAGCTGAAGCCCAGGACCAGCAGCTTCAATGGCTTTACGCCGAGTAGCGTGATCGCCTGGGTCAGATCGGTCACCGGCCGCGACAGCCCGAACAGCGCGCTGTTCACCACGCGCAGCAGCTTGACGACCAGCGCCGGATCGTGCTCGATGCAGCGTTTAAGATCGGCCGCGCCAACTTGCGGGTCGTTGGTCAACGCCAACACGTCAACCGCGACCGCGGGCAGGCTGTACAAGCCCGAGGTTTGCTCGACGAGTTCATCGAGAGAACGGCCTGGCGCGAGCGTTTCCATGCGCGACACTGCACGAGCAAGGACTTGCCGGGAAGAAGCGAAATGGCCCGAGACAAGAGTAGCTTATTTCCGCCCGAGAGGACGGCGGCGGGGCAGAGTTGCGTGAATTGTAGGGGTTGTGCCGGGGAAAGTGATGAGTGCGGAATGATGAATGATGAATGGAAGGCAAGCATGCTTTCCTCATGCTTTTCACTCATCACTCAACATTCATCACTCATCACTTGGTTCCGGTTCATCACTCCGCATTCATCACTTCTGCCAGCGCCGCCTCAAGATTCTCGATGCTCTCTCGCGCCAATCGCTCCGAACCTGGCGCGTAGTCGAACACCTCGACCGAGACCCAGCCTTGGTAATCGATCTCGCCCAGCGCGCGGAGGATCGGCACAAAGTCCAGGTTCCCCATGCCGGGGCCTTGCTTGTTGGGATCGTTGGCGTGGAAGTGGGCCAGCTCGCGGCGGTGGCGATGGAGCAGCTCTGGAATCGGCGTCGGCTCGGTACACATGGCGATGCAGTCGAGGTGCAAGCGGCAATGAGGCGAGCCGACCATTTCCATCAACTCGACCCCTGCGGCCGCCGTGTTCAAGAACGGCCCCCACTCGGGCGACAGCGGTTCGAGCGCAATCGTCACGTCATTTTCTTCACAGACCGGCATGCAGCGCTCGAGCACGTCGGCGGCGTAGCGCATGGCGTCGTCGTTGCTCACGCCAGGCAGCAAGATGCGCTGCAGCGGCGAGCCCAGCACCATGATCGAGCCCCCCAGATCGCGGCAGCAGCGGGCCAGTTCCCCCAGGTAGGCGCTCGTGGCCGTGCGGACCGCGGCGTCGGGCGTGGTCAGATAAAACCCCTCGGTCTTGGCCAACAACCAGTGCAGACCGATGATCTCGAGGTCGGCCTGGTCGGCCAGCTCGCGGATTTCGCGGCGCTGGGCGGCCGTGATCTGGCGGACGTCGGTGTTGATGGTGAACGGCGCGATTTCCAGGCCCGTGTAGCCGACCTCGCGCGCGAAGTGGAACGCCCGCTCGTGCGGCCAGTCCTGAAACGTCTCGTTGCAAATGGCGAATTTCATAAGGTGCGCGCTTTGGATGAGAGGTTTTGAGAGGCGAGCTTGCGCGCGCCGACAATATGCGTCGATCGTTCGTGTAACCGCCGGCAATTAGTGTGAGGTTGGCAGCGGTAAAAGGCAAACTCGCATCGCTGGCAGCCTTGGCTGCGATAGGGTTAGGTCGTTCGCAGGCGAGCTTTACCCCACGAGACGCTATTTCACATGAAATATCCTGCGTGAAGGACGCTTGGCAACCGGTATTTCTTGAGAAATGGCCGACCACAAGTTGAACGAGAATCGGCGCTACTGTACACTCGCGAACTGACATCAACGGTTGGATGCGCTCGTCCTAAGTCGCCTGTTGAATTGGTGTTAGGAATCATTGAGCACGGATAAACATGCCGCTTTCGAGGGTTGCAGGATGCTAACACGAAACGGTTTCTCAACCGAGTTGACTTGGCCGAAGCAACTCAGGCTTACATCATTCACGCCCGCCTATTGCACGCCGGGCGGCGCGATGTTCCAGATTGACGCCATCGACTTGCTCACGAAGCTGCCGAGCGACAGCGTTGACCTCGTGATGACCTCGCCTCCTTTCGCACTTACGCGTAAGAAGGAGTACGGCAATGAGCCGCTCGACAAGTATCTTGAATGGTTCATGCCATTCTGTTTGGAAATTAAGCGCGTGCTGAAACCGACCGGCAGTTTCGTGCTTGATATTGGTGGCGCGTGGGTGCCAGGTGTTCCTGTCCGCAGTATCTACCACTTTGAACTCGCGGTGAAGTTGGCCAAAGAGTTTTGCCTTGCGCAGGAGTTCTACTGGTACAACCCGGCGCGATTGCCAACACCTGCGGAGTGGGTGACTGTGCGGCGACTGCGTGTCAAAGACGCGGTCAATATGGTTTGGTGGTTCGGCAAATCTGAATGGCCCAAAGCCGATAATCGACAGGTATTGCAGCCCTACAGCGAAAGCATGAAGGGGTTGATTAAGAAGGGCTATAAGGCACAGAAGCGGCCATCAGGTCACGACATTTCAACGAAGTTTCAGCGCGACAACGGGGGGGCGATTCCGTCGAACCTGATCACTATTGCGAACACAGAATCGAATAGCGCTTATTTGCGAAAATGCAAAGAGCGGGGCATTAAGCCGCACCCTGCAAGATACCCGGAACAGTTGGTTCGGTTTTTTGTTGATTACCTCACATCGAAGGGTGATCTTGTAGTTGACCCGTTCGCGGGAAGCAATGTGACTGGGTCAGTTTGCGACGTAAGCGGCCGTCGGTGGTTGGCATCGGAACTAGAGTCACGCTATGTCGAAGGCTCCATACTACGTTTTGAAACAGGACCGCTCTTCGATAACGCACAAGCCCCGATAGGAAAGAGGCGCGTTGCGGCATCCAAGCCAGGGAGTTAAGTCAACGTGCTCTTTTCAAGGCTGGTTGACCTCTTCGTTGACCAACTAGAACGTGCCGGTGCAACGGTCATCAGAAACCAGCAGCGTGATGTAGCGCGACCGGCCAGGCTTCGCGTAATTACAGGCTCGTCGGCGATCGATTGCATCTTGTTTCTTTGGGAAATAACACCTGGGGGAAGACGCCGACCACCGAATGAGCGGCGTATCCAAGCAACTGGCGTGAGTGAGTTTCCCCTTGAACCAGGCCGACGAACATTGATCGGTGGATGGAATCGAGAATCTGAAGTTTGGGCCTTCTGGGATCCTCGCCGTCACACGCGATTTTCCCAGGGATCGTCAAGCTTTCAAACCAATTTAGCGACTCTGACAATTGCCAGGCGCGTTGGAATTGGCACGCAGTTTCGACCAGTCGCCCAGGGCCGGGAAGTAGTTGTCGCGGTCGAACCTGATTCGCTTCTCTGGTATGTAGAACAAGGCTTACCCGTTCACAATTCGGAAGCAGACAGCGCTGGCGTTCAACTGCTTGCGGAGACTGGCCCGGAGACCACGACGGAAGAGCGAATGTTCATTGACGAATCGCAATCCGAAGATCAAGCGTCACGTCGCTATGAATTAGTAACGACGATGCGTGCATATCGCGATGCCAAATTCAAACCAGCCGTCTTGCACGCTTACCGCCATAAGTGTGCGGTTTGTCAGTGTGCGTTGAAGCTTGTTGATGCGGCGCATATCGTTCCAGTTTCCTATCCCCAATCGACGGATGAAGTGACCAATGGGTTGGCGTTGTGCCGCCTTCACCACGGGGCATATGACAACGGTTTGTTGGGGGTACAGTCGAATTATCGAATCATAACGAACCCCGATTGTGAAAGCCGGCTGGCGGGCTTACAGCTTCACATGGGGCTTGAAGAGTTCAAGGCCCGGTTGCCTCAGCAGATTGTTATTCCGAGCGCCTTGGAAGCGCGCCCCAATCCTCAGAAGCTGATCTTGGGCTTGAGGGCGCGAAACTGGCCACACACATTTTGCGCGTAGTTTTTGTGCAATGCCCGCAGCGACGTCTCCCTTAAAGGGAGACGTGAAAAACCGTCACCGGTCATTCCGCGCCAGGCGTTTCTTCCTGGGCTTCGCCTTGCCGCGGTCGTCCAGACGCCGCCCGTTGGCGGTCGTCGGCGCGCTGACCAGCGGCTCGGCCGCGCCGTCGAGTTCCTGGCCGACTTCGGTCGCTGCCAGGCGCTGTTCGATCCGCGCCGCGTACTCCGGCGACAATTCATAGCCCAGGAAATTGCGCCCCAGCTTTTTGGCCACGACCAGCGTGGTGCCGCTGCCGCCGAAGGGGTCAAGCACTAGTTCGCCCGGGTTGCTGCAGGCCCGAATGATCCGGCCCAAGAGCTGCTCGGGCATCTGGCAACCGTGCCAGCCGGCGCGCTCTTTGAACGTGCCGCACACGCGGGGGAAGTACCACGTGTTCTCGTCGGGCGTGAAGCCGACCGGCAAATCTTGCGGGCGCAGAATCCAGGTGTCGTCGGGGAGACGACCCACGGGGTTGGCCCGCCGGTCGCCATAGACCAGTTGCCGCGCCGAGGGGACGCGAATCTGCTCGGCGTTGAAGGTGCATTGTTGCGGGTCTTTGACCATGTGGAACAGATGGGCGTGCGAGCGGCTGAACTTGTATTTGCAGTTCACGCCGAACGTGTAATACCAGACCACCCAACTGCGACAGGCCAGCCCCAGCTCGCGCTGCATCAGCACCTTGAGCTCGGCGGCATATTCGTCCCCAATGGCCAGCCAGAACGTGCCGGTCGGCTTGAGCACACGGTTCACCTCGCCCAGCCACGTACCGCACCAGGCGAGGTATTCATCCGCCGCCCGGCGATCTTCGTAAACGTCGTAGTCGTAGCCGATGTTGAACGGCGGATCGGCGAAGGCCAGATCAACGCAGCCGTCGGGCAGCCGGCGCAGGCCTGCGACGCAGTCTTGGTGGTGCAGCCGGTTGATGACCGATTTCAACGAGGATTGCTTGTGGGCCATGAGACGAGCGCGGGGCAAAGCGTGCGGAATCCGTGCAAAGCAGGGGGGCGGGTCCGTCCAGGTCGGCGTCCAACAAGCCCCGGGGCCGATAACATCGAGAGCGGAAGTATGGTAGCACGAACGGCCGGGCGAGCAACCGTTCGCACCCCGGGATGGTGGGGCAGTTTGCATCTAGGACGTTGGGTCGCCGGGGTCAGAGCGCAGCGATGGCCCCGTGGTGACGGTTCGGGGCCATCACTTCGTTCTGACCCCGCCACCCCGTTTCACCAAACTGGCCTACTACGCCAGACGAAACGGCACTAGAGACTCCCCGAAAAAGGTGGTAAATTGTCGGTTTCGACCTCCCGGCCCCCCAGCGCGCCGTTGACCGAGCGCTCCACAATCGACGCCCCCTTTACGTTCGAGAAGGATAGAGCCCATGGCACGCAAAGTTCTGAATCGGAAAGAATTACGCAAGGAATCGGACGCTGCCGAAGGGGCCGAGGGGAAAGAAGCCAAGGCCAAAGCGCCCAAGGCGCCGGCCAAGCGCAAAAGCCGTGCCAAGACCGCCAAGGAAGTTCGCCTGAAGGCGTTTTGGGGCGTGTTCAATCAATCGCTCAAGCGGGTGGCGCTGTTCGAATACAGCCAAAAGAAGCAGGCCGAAAAGAAGGCCGCCGAGCTGACCACCAACCAGAAGACTCCCCACTTCGTCCAGCCGGTCAAAGAAGTCATCGCCGAGTAAGCTGGCGCGATTGGGCCCGCTCCTTTGGCACGACTGAATCGGCACTTGCGGCACGCGACTCTCGCGTCGCGCACCGGCAGCGATTAGGCTAAGAGCCGCCGGATGAGGAGCCCCGTGGCCGGCCGACTGGCATCGCGCGAAGTTCTGGTGTTCCAATCGCGATGCTTCTGGGCTTGCAACGCTTCGACCCTCCCCCCTGCCCCTCCCTGACAGGGAGGGGTGTTCGTCCGTGATTGTGCAGCGCGAGTCTCAATGAAAGATCGCACGACGAATCGAATCTGAAAAACTTCTGACCGGAATCCACCGATGGCGGCTCCCGCGCAAGGCGACATTTACACCCGCTGGCTTGGCGTCACCGAGACGGCCCGGCCGTTGAATCACTATCAATTGCTGCGGCTCAAGCAATTCGAGGACGACAGCGGCCTGATTCGCACCCATTACAACAAGCTCAGCGCCAACGTCCGCAAGTACCTGGCCACCGAGTACGCCGATCGGGCCGGCGGGCTGTTGAACGAGTTGACCCGGGCCATGCTCTGTCTGACCGACACGCGCCGCAAGTCGGACTATGACTCGTCGCTGGGCCGCACCGGCGGCGGCGCCGGCGCCAAGCGCACGTTTGAAGAGATTCTGGTCCTGCGCAAGTTGATCGACGCCGAGAAGCTGACCAAGGCGCAACAGTTGGCGACGGCGATCGGCATGGAGCTGCGCGACGCGATCCTGCAACAGAAGGTCGCCTCGCCCGAGCAGGTCGTCCAGGCCCAGGCCGAAGCGCTCGGCGTGCCGTACCTGGACCTGGCCCACGTGACGCTCGACGTCGGCCTGGCCCAGAAGATGCCAGCCACGTTGGCGCGGCAACACTCGTGCGTGCCGGTGATGTCCGACGACGAACGGGTAATGGTGGCTTCGCCCAACCCGTTGTCGAGCGACCTGGAAGACGAGCTGCGGTTGCGGCTGGGACTGCCGGTGCGGCCGGTGCTGTGTACGCCGACAGCGATCCATGATGTGATCAACAAGTATTACCCGCGCGAGGCCGCCGCGCGCGAAATGGGCCAGACGGTCAATCGCGAGCGTGAGGCCGAGGAACAATACGACCCGGTCGAACGGGCCAAGGCCCGCAAGAACGCGGCCACCATGGCGTTCCTGTGTGGCGCGCTGGGTTTCTATGCCCTGACGTTCGTGATTCAATCGTTGTCGGACCTGGACTTCTTCTTGCAGATTGGCGTCGCCTTGGTGATCGGTGGCGCCGCCGGCGGCATCGCCTGGCTGGTCAAGCGGCGCTAAGTGAGCGACACGATGGATCCACTGCGACTGTCGATTGCGCTGGGGCCGTTGGCGCTCTATCTGCTGGCCATCGGAATGTTGCACCGCAAGCGCACGCCGACCGTGGTCACGGGCAGCCGCGACCTGACGGCCCTGGCACTGGGCGTGTCGGGGCTGGTGACGATTGGCCCGGCCGAGCTGCTGTTGCCGCAGCAAGCCATCATCAACTACGGCCCGCTGGTCTGGGGCATGGTGGCGGTCGTCTACAGCCTGTGCGTGTCGCTGGTGGTTTTGAACAGCAGGCAGCGGCTGGTGATCTACCACGCGCCGGCGCTGGCCGAGTTTCGCCCGATCGTGGCTCAGGTGATTGAAGAGCTCGACCCCGAAAGCCGCTGGGCAGGTTCGACGTTGCTGATGCCGCGGCAGCACGTCGAATTGTCGGTCGAAATCGCCCAAGCCTCGAACACCATCGTCCTGCAGGCGGTCCACGAACACCAGAACCACGCGGCCTGGGCCTTGCTGCACGCCGGGCTGGCGCGACGACTGGCGGCCGCACCGCACCAGCCGAACGCCTGGGGCTATGCGCTGCCGGCGCTGGGTGCGGCGCTGTTGGCGCTGGTCGCCTGGCAACTGACGCAACATCCGGCCGAAGTTACCCAGGCGCTGTTCGAGATGTTACGCCTAACCCGCGGCGACGCTTCCTGAACGGACGGCAGTTGAACCGCACATAACGCAAAGGAAAGTCAAAGAGAATTCGACCACGACGACACGACGGGCACGACGTAGGAAGTGATGAATGATGAGTGCTGAGTGATGAATGCGGCAGGGAAGCACGCAGGCCTTTGGCCTGCGGATTAAACCGCAAGTTGGCCTTACTCCCGCGTTTTCCTCCCACATCTTACTTCGCGTGCCTTTGCGACCTTGTGGTTCAATTTTCTTAACATTTTCCGGCGTCGTGCCCGTTGTGTCGTCGTGGTCGAATCCCATTCGTCATTTCTTCCCGCAGGAGTCCCGCCATGTTCACTCGTCGTCAGGTTCTAACCTCGGCCGGCGCGGCATTGGCCGCCAGCCAATTTCCTTGGGGACAAGTTCGGGCCGCCGACGCGCCGCGGCGCCGCGTGTTGTTCTTTACCAAGAGCAGCAGCTTCGAGCACTCGGCCACCCGGCGAGCCGACGGCCAGCCGGCCTACAACGAACGGGTGTTGACCGAAATCGGCGCCAAGCAAGGCTTTGACGTCACCGCCACCAAGGACGGCAGGGTGTTCGACGGCGACATCAATCAATACGACGCCTTCGTCTTCTACACCACGGGCGACTTGACCCAGAGCGGCACCGACAAGCAGCCGCCGATGAGCGCGGCCGGCAAGCAAAAGCTGATCGACGCCGTGGCCGCGGGCAAAGGGTTCATCGCCTCGCACTGTGGCAGCGACACGTTCCATTCGGCCGGCGAGCGATTCGAGGAGCAATCACAGCTTGACCCATATATCGCCATGCTCGGCGGCGAATTCATCAAGCACGGCCCGCAGCAAAAAGCCCGCCTGGCGGTCACCGACGCCAAGTTCCCCGGCCTGAGCGGCGCTGGCAGCTCGTTCGAGTTGATGGAAGAATGGTACTCGCTCAAGAACTTCGCCGACAACTTGCACGTGATCCTGGTCCAGGACACGCAAGGGATGAAAGGAAGCGACTACGAGCGGCCCAACTACCCGGCTACTTGGGCGCGGATGTACGAGAAGGGACGCGTGTTCTACACGTCGATGGGACACCGCGAAGACGTTTGGGACAATGCCACCTTCCAGGAAGTGATGCTGGGGGCCCTGACCTGGGTCTGTCGCAACGTCGACGCCGACGTGACGCCGAACATCAAGGAAGTGACCCCCGGGGCGCACGTCATGCCCCCGCGCCCGACGCCGACGCCGACGCCGAAGAAGTAACGCTCAGTGCGGCAAATTGCAGAAAGAAAGATTCACCACAGAGGCACAGAGGACACGGAGAAAACGGGGAAGAATGGGAGGACGATTGTCGGTTGGCCGCTTAGCGATTCGTCATTTCCCCTTCGCGCCCTTTGCGTCTTTGCGGTTCAAATTTCCCGGCAGCCCAACCGCTATTTCCCGAAGTCTTTGAGGAACTGAGCTAGTTCGTCGTCTTCGCTGCGTGACGGCGTCTCGGCGTCGGGGGCGGGCGCTTCGGCCGCCGGAGGTTCAGCCGCCGCGTCTCCCAGGAACGATGCCAGATCAGGAACCGAGCCGGATTCTTCCTCGGCGTCTTCCAGCATGGGCAAATCGTCGAGCAAGCTGTCCAGCGGCAGGTCTTCCGCGCTTGGCGCTGGCGCTTCCGATAATGGTGATGCCGCTTCGGGCACGACCGGCTCCTCGGTACCGGTCAAGAAATCAAAGGCCGCGTCTTCCGCCGACGCGGGCTCGCTCGAGGCCGCGGGGGGCATCGCTTCCGACAGCGCTTCGGCGACCGGCGCCGGTTCCTCGGCCGCGAAATTGAACTCTGGCTCGCTGGCCGCGGGCTGCTCGCTTAGGAACGCCGCGAACGGGTCTTCGTCGGTCGGGGTCGCCGGCGCGGCCGTCTCGCCAAACGCCTCGGGCGTCGTGCTCGCCGGCGCTGAGTCCATCGGTTCATCGGCCAGCGGGTTGAGCGGCGTGGCTTCCGCCGCCGGCTCTTCGACGGCGCCCAAGAAGTCGAACGCCACATCCTCGGTCGAGGTGGGTGGCACGGGCGGCGCTTCCTGAATCGTCGCTTCCGAACCCCACATCGCCGTCAGGTCGACCTCTTCCACCGGCGCGTCCGACAAGTGCAGATGCGGGCTGTTCAGCGCGTCGGCCTCGGTCGACAGCGCTTCGTGTGCGGTCAACTCGTCCATCGCCCCCGCGCGACGCGCGTCGGCCAACGAATCATTCCCCAGCGGCGCGAACAACTCGGGCTCGGCCGGAAAGTCATTCGCCGGCGCAAAGCCCTCGGCCTCTTGCGACGCGTCGGACGTCATGAAATCCAACAGATCGTCTTCACTCGCTGCCGGCGGTTCGGCCGCCGGGGGCCAATCGCTGTCGGCGCTCTCGCCACCAGGCGCTTCCGCCAGCGGCTCGTCGGCCATCGGATCGAATGGCGCGGCTTCGGCTGCTGGCTCGGCGGCGAAATCTTCGTCGACGCTTGGCGCACCCTGGCCGGCATCGAACCAGGCGGTCAGGTCGTCGCTGCCAGTCGGCGGCAAGTCGGCGGGGATCGCCTGCTCGGTTTCGCAAAACGGATCGGCCGCGTCGGGCATCAGGCCGGTTTCCGATTCGAGTTCCGCGGCGCGAGCACCCAGCATCAGCGCCTCGGCAAAGCCGAACCCTTCGTCGGTTCCCTCGGCCGGCGATTCGTCGATGGCCGTGGCGGCACCCGCGCTGGGCAACACCTCGCTCATCACTTCCGCGGGTGCGGGGGGGACCGGCCTGTCGACCGGCGCGGTCATGATCGGTGGGAAGAAGACGTCCAGCGTGTCGAGCGCGCCGGTGCCAACATCGGCCACCTTGGGGCGGCGCTTCTTGCGGCGCGGCGCGGCCGCCGGGACCGCCGCCGTTGCACCCAACATGACAGCCGGTGCGCCGAGCTTGCCGGCCGGCGCGGCTGGCGATGTCATCACCAGGTCGCTCGCGGCGTATGTGATCTTGTTCGACAGGACCGGCGTGTCGTCCAGCGCGATCGCGCCGAGCGGTGTCTGGGGAGCAAATGCGTGATAGCCGCCGCCGTCCGGCGACCCTGCATCGACGGGCCAGCCGTGCGGCGCTTGTGCCTGGTCGTCGATCACGTTGCCATGCACATCTTCGATCGGAAAGCCGACGTCCGGATGTTCCGGCGCTATCGACGCGCTCGCGGCCGCCAACTCGGCATCGTCGGCCAGTTGGAATTCATTGGCCGGCTGGTATTCGTCGACTGGTTGAAACTCATCGACCGCGTCGCTCACGGCGGGAGTGCCGCCGGACATTTCGCTCCAGAAAGCTTCCGGGTCCGCTGCCGGTGTGACCGACTCGGGCTCGCGCAGATCGTCCGGCGCGAACATCGGCTCGTCATCAGCCTCCGCCTCGGTGCCGGACCAGCCGGTGTCCAAGTCGACTGGCGCTGCGCCGACTTCGTCGCTGGGCGCGGCCGGTTCGGCTGAACCGGTTTCCGCCGCAGCGCTCAGGAAGCCGAAAGCCGCGTCGTCGACCGTCGCGTGCGACTCGGCCAGTTCCTCGCTTGGCTCACCCACCGGCAGTTCCGCGGAAGCTGCCGTTGGATCGAACAGCGCTTCCTCGGCGGCGGGCTCGGCGCTGGCCGACATCAGGCCCTGCAAGTCGTCACCGGCGCTGGCCGGATCGAACATCGTGGTGGCGGCCATCGGGTCCGCCGCCGGCGCGGCGGGCGAAGGAGCAGTTTCGATCCCTTCGCCGGCCAGGGCCGCGAAGAAGTCATCCTCGGCCGGCGGGGCCGCCGGTTCCGGGGCCGGCGTGAGGGGAGCCGCTTCGGCCGCAGGCTCGAACATCATTGGCTCAACGGCAGGCTGGGCCTCAGCAGGAGATGGGGGCGCGGCCGCCAGGAAATTGAACGCATTGTCTTCGGCCGACGCTGCTGGTTCCGGCGCGATTGGTTCTGGCTCGACTGGCACCGCTGCGGGAGCCGACAAGAAGTTGAAGGCGTCGTCCTCCGACGCTTGGGGCTGAGCCGCTGCCGGTGCTTCGACAACAGGTGTCTTTTCAGCAGCCGGCGCCGCCTCGCCGCCGGTCAAGAAGTTGAAAGCATTGTCTTCAACCGCAGCGGCTGGCTCGGGCGCGACGGGCGCAGCTTCGGCCGGCGCCTCTTCGGCGGCATCGAGAAAGTTGAATGCGTCATCTTCCGACGCCTGAGGCTGAGCTGGCGGCGTCGGTTCTTCAACCGCTGGTGTCGCTTCCGCGGCAGGGGCCTCATCCGCCGCCGCCAGGAAGTTGAATGCGCCATCTTCAACCGACGCCGCAGGTTGCTCGGCTACTGGCGCAGTCTCGACGGGTGTGGCCGCTTCAGCCGACAGGAAATTAAAGGCGGCGTCCTCCGCTTCGGCGGGCAATTCTTCGACCGGCGTGGCCTCGGCCGCGGCGGCATGTTCCTCGGCGGCTGCCTCGGTCTCGGCCAGGAAGTTGAACGGCGATTCCGCTTTCGCTTCGGCCGCCGGCTCGAACATCATTGTTTCAGCAACCGGCTCCGGCGCGGCTTCGGGGGCTGGCGCAGCTTTGGGCACATCCGCCTCTGCAGGCACTGCCGCCTCTTCGGCCGGCGTGTCGGCCGCGCCGAGCATGGCCAGGAAATCGGCTTCGTCGCCGGCCACGGCGAGGGGTTCGGCCGGCGCGGCGGTCTCGGCAAAAGGTGTGTCGACCAGTTCCACGGCATCGAACGACACCGCATCGGCGGCGGGGTCGGTGGGCACTGCTTCGGCTGCTTCGAACAAGGTCGCTGGCTGCTCGGCCGGCGTGGTCGGTGCGGCGTCGACCGGCGCGCCGCCGTCAGCCAGCGCGGCGAAGAAGTCTTCCTCGGCGGGTGGGGCCGCTTCCGCCCCGGCGGCGGCCACGACGTCGTTGAACGACATCGTCGCGTCGTCGGGCGAGAAGAGCGACTCTTGGGCGAACTCTTGCGTGGCGGCCATGTCGCCCGTCGCCGGCGCATCGGCCAGCGGGTCAAACAGCGTCGTCGCTTTCGGCGCGGACCCCTTGGGCTTGGCCGGCTTCGGCGATTGCGAGACTTCGACGCGAAACGTCAGCGGCCCGATCGTGATCGTCGCGCCCGGCTTGACCGACGCTTCGTCGATCGCCTTGCCGTCGATGAACGTGCCGTTCGACGAGCGCAAATCGCGCAGCGCCAATCGACCATTGCGCAGAAAGAACTGGCAGTGCCGGCGACTGATTTGGGAATGGACAATCCGCAGGTCGGCCGTCGGGTCGCGCCCGATGGTCAACGGCAGGCGTTTGATGGGGACTTCGCGAGCGTTGGACTCGCCACTGACGACTATCAGCTTCACATTCATCGTCGTAACCGACTCCGACTAAGTCAGCGGCGCCCGGTGCGCGCCCCGGGAGCGCCGAAAACGAGCCAAAACCTTACTATACCTACAGAAAACACGGTCGCAACTTTTGGCCCCATGACTCCGGCCAGGCGTTAAATCCGTTGCGACAAACCGCTTGAGCCGCCGTGCCACGGCCCCAAAGTAGGGGCCCGGAGGCGCAGGCGGGCAATGAGCAAATTCTATTCATCAACGTCCCACGCGGCACCGCCGCCCGAGGACAAATCTGCCCGGAAAACCTCGGGTTTGTGTGCGGATTCGCGGCATTGACGCTCTCGGCCCTGGTTCTACACTGAGGGCATTGCCCGATCGATCGAGGGGGACACGCGGCCCGTGCGTGAGCTTTCTGGCCCCTGACGGCCGCCCCCTGGCCGGGCTAACCCGCGCGCCCGACGAGTACCCCGATGGCCGACATGCCGCAAGATTCGCCGCGTTTTTCCCCTGACGACGCCCTGCCCCCGGTCCAGCCCCCCGACGCTCAATTCCTGGTCAAGCTGTTCCTGATTCCGGCCGGGATCGTTACCGCGTTGGCGGTGGCGTGGTTGGCGGTGGTCTGGCTGGTCCGCTCGGGAAGCGATCCTTACTCGTATCTCGACGCGCTCGAACGGAACAACGCGGTTCGCTGGCAGGCGGCCTACAACCTGGCCGAAGCGCTGCGCGATCCGCGCCACGCCGACTTGCGCCACGACCCGAAATTGGCGCAGCGGCTGACCGAGATTCTGGGGCGCGAACTCGACGCCCACCGAACCGAGAAAGAAGACTTGCAGTTGCAAGTCTTCCTGTGCGGCGCGCTGGGGCGGTTTCAATTGCCCGAGGTAGTGTTGCCGGTGCTGGTGCGCGCGGCCGACCCCGCCAACAAGGCCGATGCCAGCACGCGCTTCGCGGCGCTGCGCGCCGTGGCCAGCGTGGTGGCCGACTCGCCGTCGTTCGCGCGCGGGGCTCATCCCGAGGTGCTCGAGCTGGCGCTGCGCGAGGCCGACGCCGACGCGCCGAACATGCGCTCGACCAGCGCGTTTGTATTGTCGGCCTATGGCGGACCCCAGGCGCAACAGCGACTGCAAGGGCTGGTTGCCGATCGGTTTCCCGACGTGCGCTACAACGCGGCCACGATGTTGGCGCGGATGGGTGACGACCGGGCCGTACCGGTGTTGCTCGAAATGCTCAATCCCGACGAGCGCGCTGGCATTGACGTCGAAGACGAAACCAAGCTCCGCGAGGCCAAGCGGCTGAGCATCTTGATGAACGGCTTGCGCGGCGCAAAGCAGTTGGTCGAACACAACGCTACGGTCGATCGCACCAAGCTCGCGGCCGCGGCGGAACGGCTGAGCCGCGAGTCCGACTTGGGGCAAGTGGCGCTCGAAGCCAAGATCGTCGCCCAGGAGTTGGCCGCCGCGCCGGCACAATCGACACAGACCCCCTAGCTTGACCGCCGCTATCGCTGCCGGCGCTGATTGCGGCGGCAGCATCTCGGATTACACTGGAAATCCAAGCTTTTTCGCGGTCGCGCGTCGTTCGTGTTTCGCGAATCAATCACGTGAGTTGTCGCGCGGCGACAGCACGTGGCGAAATCGCAGCGCGAGCGCGAACCAAGCCGCGGTTGCAACAGTAAAAAACTTGAAGGTTTTTTTCCAGTCGCAAGTGCTTGTCGGCTTGGTGCTTCCTGAGCGTGTTCGTCCGGCTGTTAAAATGTTCTGTTTGCAAGCCGGGCGTTAATTCGCCAGAGTTCAGTTGGGACTCGAATTGAACGGGAACTTTTGTCGGCGGCGTTGTACCTGATGCCGCCATCAAGGGAGGGCCACGGATTGGGCTGCCGTCATACGTTGATTTGCACCAGGGGAGCTTGCTTCAGAACACGGGGATGACGAAGCCATGCAATTGTTCAAGCTGATGTTGGTGGGTGTGGGCTGCGCGGCCGTGCTGCCGGCCAATGATACTCGCGCGCAAAGTTGTTGCGGTCCCGAGTATCGCGTCCGTTATGAAACGGTCATCGAAGAACGTCCGGTCACCGCGTATCGCGTCGAGTACGAAACCGTCTACGACGAACGCAAGGTGACGAGCTACCGCCCGGTTTGGGAAACCGAAGTCCGCAAGCGGCGCTACACCGTCCAGCGCCAGGTGGCCGAAACAGGCGAGCGCGAAGAACAGTACACCGTCTTCAAGCCGGTCTATGAACAACGGATCGAAGACCGCAGCTACGACGTGATTCGCAACGTCGTCGAGACCAGCGAGCGCGAAGAAGCCTACACCGTCGCGCGGCCAGTCTATGAAACGCAAGAGCGCGAAGAGCGCCACGTTGTCCGCCGCCAAGTCTGTGAAACCTCGGAGCGCGAAGAGCTGCGCACCAGCTATGAACCGGTCACGACCTATCGCCCGGTCACCGTCGATCAAGGAGGCTACGTCGATCAGACCGTCTGTGTGCCGGGCCGCGTGACGCGGCGTTTGGCCGTGGAGCAATCGGCCTACATGATCGATCCCGGGACTCAATTGCCGTACTACCAGCGCGGCGGTCTGGCCTGGGTGCCGATGCAAGCCCCCGCCCAAGTCCAAGTGCAGCGCGTCTGGCAATCGAACATGGTCACGGCCCAGGTGCCGGAAACGACCTTGGTGCCGCGCACGTTCACCGAAAAGGTGCCGGTCACGACCATGCGGTACGTCGATGAAGTCCAGGTCCGCAAGGTGCCCGTGCAAGTCTGCCGCACTGAGTACGTCCAGGAAGTTCGCAAGGTGCCGGTGCAGGTCACTCGCCAGGTGAGTGAACGGGTCGACAACAAGGTGCCGGTCACGACCGTCCGCATGGTCCCCGAGACGCAAGTCCGCAAGGTGCCGGTCACGACCTATCGCACCGTGCAGGAAGAGCGTGAAGAGGACGTGTCGGTTCGCGTCTGCCGCCAGGCCGCTTTTGAAGAGACGGTGCGTGTGCCGCGCTTGGTCAAGAAGACCACGCCGGTGACCTATACCTATCGAGTGCCGCGGACGGTGATGTATCGCGAACCAATCGACGCCTGTGGCAATCCGTTGCCAGTGGCCACGCCTAGCGTGCAGGTGCCGACCACGTCGCTGATGCCGGTGCCGACGACGAGCACCATCATCGAGTCGGCGACCGTCACGACCCAGGCCGCGACCGCTCAGTCGGCTGCGACCCAATCAAGCGCATCGCAGCAGCCGACGCCGGCCGCCACGCAAGAGGCGCCGACCAAGCAACCCACGCTGACGAACAAGCCGGTGCTGGCTGATCCCAATGCCCCGGCCGCAGTTGAAGAAACGAAGACCAAGGTCGCGCCGAAGGAATAGTTTCGACGCACGTTCGTCAACGTCGCGAAAGCAATCCCAGACGCCGCTGGCTGACAACAGCCAGCGGCGTTTTTCCTTTTGCATACCTTCTGCCGGCAACGCCGGCACACCTCTCCCTTTCAGGGAGAGGTCGCAAGCGCAGCGAAGCTGGTGAGGGTAAACGCGCTGCAAGCCGACAACCGTTGCATTCAGAGCGAATTACTCTGTGCCCGCCAATGTTTGGCTTGCGACGTCTCGACCCTCCCCCCTGCCCCTCCCTGTTAGGGAGGGGTGATTGCCGCGCGAGCCTGAATCGCACGCGCCTACGATAGCAGCGGGCGGCCCGGCCCGAACTGACATTGTCCCTGGTCCCCTGGCGGGGATAAATTGTCGCCGGCTTTGAAACCTGCTCCGTCCAATTCGCGCCACTAACATGTCGCTGGCCGCTTATCTTTGCTTGTCAATCTTGCCGTGGGGCGCGGTCGATACCGTCGTCGTTTGTCCGGCCGAGTACCGGCAGGCCCTCGAACCCTGGCTCGTCTATCGTCGCAGCCAAGGTCACGAGCCAGTGGTCGTCGATCGGGCCGAGACGGCTGAACTGGCGCGGCGCAACATCGCCCGCGCCGTGGGGCCGGTGCGGCCGCGCTTTGTCGTGCTGATGGGCGACGCCGATTCGCCGCGCTCGATCCAGGCTCGGCGACCCGACAGCGTGCCGACGTTCTATGTCGACTCCGAGGTGGTCCATCGCTTCGGTCCTGAAAACCAACTGGCCGCCGATGGTCGCTACGGCGACTTCGACGACGACGGCTTGCCCGACGCGGCCGTGGGCCGCTTGCCGATCCGGTCCCCCGAGCAACTTCGCTCGCTGGTCGAGCGGACCATTCGTTACGAGCGTTCGACCGATCATGGCCCCTGGCGGCGGCAACTGAACGTGGTGGCCGGCGCTGGCGGCTTTGGGCCGGTGGCCGACGCCGCCATCGAGACCGTCGCCAAAACGATTTTGACCCAGAATGTCCCGGCCGCGTACGCGACGACGCTTACCTATGCCAACTGGCGGAGCCCGTTCTTTCCCGGCGCGGAAACATTTCGGACCACAACGATGCGCCGCCTGGGCGAAGGCTGCCTGTTCTGGGTCTATGTCGGACATGCCCAGCCGCAGCAGCTTGATTACGTGGTGCTCAACGAGCGCGGCTATCCGATCCTCGACGCGACCGATGCCGCCGCGCTGCCGGCGCGGCGGGCGACGATCGCGCTGTTGTTGGCCTGTTACACCGGCGCGTTCGATGACCTGGAGCCAAGCCTGGCCGAGGCGCTGGTCAATTCCCCCTCGGGTCCGGTGGCGGCGCTAGCGGGTTCGCGCGTGACGATGCCCTATGCGATGTGCATCCTGGCGACCGAATTGCTTTCGGAGCATTGTCAGCAGCGGCACGCCACGCTGGGCGAGCTGGTCCTGGCGGCTAAGCAGAACCTGGCCGCGACGGATCGCGACAGCGCCCAGCGGCGGATGTTCGACGCGGTGGCGCGGCTCTGCAATCCGGCGAGCGGCGATCTGGCCGCCGAGCGGCGCGACCATATTCAACAGTTCAACCTGCTGGGGGATCCATTGCTCCGGCTTCGTCCAGCCGAAGCGGCGGTCGTCCACGCGCCGGCCGAAACGACGCCGGGCGCGATGATCGAGATCACCGGGCACTCGCCCTTGCCGGCCGGCGTGGCCCACGTCGAGTTGGTCGTCCGCCGCGATCGCTTGACGTTCGTGGCGCCGACCCGCGCGGGGGCGAACCCCGCGCCGACCGCCGAGCGCGAGTTCGCCACGACCTATGAGCGGGCCAACGACCCGCGGCTGGTCGCGGTGCAAGTCCCAGTGCGCGACGGCCGCTTCGCCGCGGCGCTGCGCGTGCCCGAGGGGGCCAGCGGCGCGTGCCACGTGCGGGTGTTCATCGAAGCCGCCACGGGCCACGCGCTCGGTTCGAGCGATCTCGAAATCGCCTCGCGGCCTTAGCGGCGATGGGCTGGCGTGGCCCACTCTTTCCCTGGCGGGATTTCCCTCGTATCGCTAGCCTCGTGGCGTCGTAACAATGCGCGATGGTTGACACCGTTCATTTGAGGGGAACTGATGATGAGCTTGGGAAATCGACCGCCACGATCCGACAGTCGTCGTGAACCAATCGAGCGTAGCGAAGGTTGGAAGTTCGCCCAAGCGATTCTCGGTCGACCGGTGCCCGACGAGCGCGAGTATCGGCAGTTTCTGGCCGACATTTCGCCGGACCACGCGGATCAACTGCGTCGCGAGCTGGCGGCGGAAGCGGCGGCCCGCGCCGACGAGGAGTTTCGCAGTTGGCTGCGCGACGTGGCGCCATTGCACGAGGCGGAATGGAACCCGGCCAAGCACCCTCGCCGCGGCAGTCAGCCGAACCCGGGCTGGTTCGCCCCCACCGGTGGCGAAGGAGACCACGCATCGAATGCTAGCGCGCCGAGCGACGCCGCACTAATCAATCGTCGACCAATAGTGGCGCAGTTCACGGCAGCATCTTCCGGCGACGGCCATCATTTTGCGGCGAGAGCTGCCATCTATAGTGATGATGTCCTGCCGAAATTGGGGGACGATGCTCTTACGTATGCCGCCGGACGGACATCAGGAGCGACAAATCCATCCCATTCGTATGGCAAGTACGGTGGCATCAAGCATGGCGATTATACAAAGGCTGTTAAGCAAGAAATCCTCAAATTCATCGAGCGCAAGCGAATCAAGAAGATGACCAAAGAGCAAATGGAAGAGTTCATCAATCTGATTGAAAGCGGCAAAGGATCGAATGGCAGGCCTCACGACGTGATTGGCCCATTCAATCGAGCGATAAAAAAAGCTGTTCCAAGGGGAACCAAAGTTGTCACGGCGATGGACGACGTCATGGCAAACGGGCGTCGAATCAGGACGCAGCCTCGTTTCAATATTCTGACCAAAGCGGCGATTGCCTCAGCCTTTCTGGGAGAAGCTATTGCGGCTCAGGCGAGCGTCTTGCAGGTGGCCGGGACAAGTGGGCATTACCGTCGAGCCATGGAAGCGCTCGATGCTGGCGACTTGGTTCGCGCACAGTCGCTGCTCACCGGCGACAATGATAGTTTGTACATGGAGATTCTCACCCAAGTCGGCGCCTATGCGGCGCTCAATTTTCGTAGCGCTGTGGACGAGATGTTTGAGAGGCTGGCTCGTAAGGAGTACAAATGAAGGTCGGGAACCTACTGGCCACCGATTTGAGGCAGCGATATGTCAGGACGCCCAATCTCCGAACGCTGCCCTTCGGCAGAGGAATTCAACGGGTACTACAACATTCGGGATGAGGAGTCGCCGTCTCAACAGTATCCGATTTTGCGGTCGACGACCGCATTGCCTGTTTGGGATGAGCTCGAGTTTTGGGACGTCTATTTCGCGGCTGAAGATTGGTCGCGAGAGAACTCGCCTGCCGCGCCAAAACCTGAAATCGATCATTTAGCATCTCCAGGCATGTGGGTGCGCGATTGGAGCTCGCCACGAACCTTATTGGTGGATATTGGAGACCACAGTTGGCTTACGCCGAGCCTGCTAAAGCGCCTTCAGGCTGATGTGGTGAAAAAATTCCCGCTCTGGCGATTCTCGTTAATTGGCGAAGCGAGCTCCAATGTCATCATGGTTTACCCCGATGCAATTCGCATCGGGAATCGGCCCGCTGACGCTGATTGGGAGGAAGCGCTGCGCGAAGTGGCAGCCAGTGAGGCCATTTTACGCGAAGAACGGCTGCACCCTCAGCGGGCCCATTACGCCTTCCTGGAACGCAGGCTGCCCTCGGTGGTCAACGAAATGGGTGATCGGGCGTTCGTGCTGTTTGATCTGATTGATGTGGGGATCATCGACTACAGCAGCCTGACACTCTGTTTTCTGGTGCAGGGCGCAGAACCAGATGCGGATAGCTACTTTACTGTCCGCAGTCCTGGGGAAATGGCAGAGAGCGAGTTTTCGACTTGCCGGGGACCAGCGGTCAGCGCCGATGGCAAGATGCTCTGGAATTTTCCTCTCGACCAGACGCCTGCCTTTTATCTGAATCGATGGTTTCTCCCTCGCGAGTTTCGCGGCCTAGTCACGATCCAGGCTGACGCTACCGGTGACGAATTCGAGTACGAGGTAAAGACCGAGAACATTGTGCATTGCGAGTGGCCAGTAGTTCCTGACGCTCTCTAACTAAGATGATGGCTAGCGGGGCGTCGTTGTTCCAGCCGGCGCGTTTGCGTTTCTTTTTCACGCTGCTCGAGAATTTGTCGAGTTTGATTCGGCCCCAGGCGGCCGTGGTCAAGCGTCGCGCCTCGCGGCCCGTGAAGTCTGTTTCGTGCAATTGCGGGAAGTAGGCCAACGGTGCGCGTCTTGACGGACGCCAGCTTCATTTCCGATGAATCACGCGCCGCGCGGCTTCGAGCGCCGTGGCCAACTGATCGACTTCGTCGCGGGTGTTGTAGAAGTAAAAGCTTGCCCGGGCGCTGGCGTTCACGCCCAACCGCTTGTGCAGCGGCATGGCACAGTGGTGCCCCGCCCGAACCGCCACGCCGTGCCGATCGAGCAACTGGGCGATGTCGTGGGCGTGGACCCCTGCGAGCGTGAAGCTGACGATCCCCCCTTTGTGCTCCGGCGCTGGCCCCAGCAGCCGGATGCCCGGCAGCGTCGTCAGCCGCTCGTGGGCATAGCGGACGAGCTGCTGCTCATAGTCGTGAATCGCGTCGAGCCCGATCGCGCATAGATAGTCGATGGCCGCGCCAAAGCCGATGGCTGGCGCGATCGGCGGCGTGCCGGCCTCGAACTTGGCGGGCAGATCGGCGGGCTCGAACCCGTCGAGCCGCACGCGGCGGATCATGCTGCCGCCGCCGAGGAACGGCGGCATGGCGTCGAGCAGCTCGGCCCGCCCCCACAACACGCCGACGCCGCTGGGCCCCAGCATCTTGTGCGCGCTGAAGGCCACGAAATCGGCCCCCAGCGCCACCACGTCGGTCGGCAGGTGTGGCACGCTTTGCGCAGCGTCGATCAATACTTTCGCGCCGACGGCGTGGGCGGCCGCGATGATCTCGGCCACCGGATTGATCGTTCCCAGCACGTTCGAGACGGCCGTCACCGCGACCAGCCTGGTCCGCTCGGTCAGTAGCGTTGACAACGTCGACAGGTCGAGCCGGCCGTCATCGGTGAGCGGAATGTACCGCAGCGCCGCGCCCGTGCGCTCGGCCGTTTGCTGCCAGGGGACCAGGTTGGCGTGGTGCTCCATTTCGGTCAGCAGCACTTCATCACCTGGCCGGAGTTGCGAATCGCCCCAAGCCCGAGCCACCAGGTTGATGCTCTCGGTCGCGCCGTGCGTGAAGATGATCTCTTCCACGCGCGGCGCGTTGATCAGGGCGCGGGCCTTTTCGCGGGCCTGCTCGAACAGATCGGTGCTCTGATCGCTCAGCCAGTGAATGCCGCGATGGACGTTGGCGTAATGCTTTTCATAGACTTCGACCAGGGCGTTGATCACTTGCCGCGGGCGCTGCGTCGTCGCGGCATTATCCAGGTAGACGAGCGGCACGCCCGGCGAATCGGCCGTGGCGCGGACGCGCGTTTGCAGGATCGGGAAGTCGGCGCGGAGCGCGGCGACGTCGAAGCCGGCAGCTTTAATTGTGGCGCTCATCGTCCCCCTCCCGCCGGCGACGCTTCGTCCGGCTTGATGGGCGAGTAGACCGCCGCTTGCAGCACGCGCCACGCCAGCAGACAGCATTTCTGCCGATTCGGCGTCAGCTTCACGCCAAACAGCGTCAGCATGTCCGCCGCCGTCAGCCGTTTGACGTCGTCAACCGACATCCCTTCGACCTTTTCGGTCAGCATCGACGCGGCCGCCTGGCTGATGCAGCAGCCGTCGCCGTGGAACCAGGCCTGCGCCACGCGGTTTGCCGGATCGATCAACAACTCCAAGCCGACCACGTCGCCGCACAACGGGTTGTCGTCCTCGTGCGCGTGGGTCGCGCCAGGACAACGGCCGCGATGGTGCGGCTCTTCGTAGTGGTCGAGGATGTGTTCCTGGTAAACGTCGTCGTCAGGCATGAAAGTTCGATCTTTAGCCCTCGGTCAATGACCGGGGGTCAACGCCGCGCGAGAAGTGAGTCCCACTTACCATTATTCGCCCAGCAGCTTGGCCGTGGCTAGCCAGCGCAAGGAGCCTTGCCCGCCGGCGATGGGGCCCTCGAAGTCGATCCGGGCCACCGCCCCCTTGGCAAAATCGATGCGCAACGTCTCGCCGCCAATCAACTCGGCCAGTAAGTCCCCCACGTCCGGGGCGTGGCCCACCCAGGCTTGCTCGGGGGCCACGGCGCTCGAGTCGATGGCCGCCAAAACCGCGTCCAGTTGCGCGCCCGGCGCTAGCGCGTCGATCGTCGTCGGTTCAGCGGCCAAGTCCAGGCGCTCGCGCAGAATCTGGGCCGTTTGCACGGTCCGGACCAGGGGACTGGTGTAAATCTGTTGCGGCAACATGCCACGCTTGACCAATCGTTTGACCATCGCGCGGAATCGCTTGGTTCCGTCCTCGGTCAGCGGCCGCTGAGCATCGTCGGGCCAGCGCTGTGGATCGCGTTCGTCGGCCCAGGCGTGTCGCACTAAATAGAGGATCATCGTTCCCTCCAGAGTCCGGCCAGTTCGATCCCTAATTGTTGCCTCACCGTGGCCGACTCTTCAAGCCAGCGCCGGGCGTCGGTCGGGTAGCCCTTGGTGGGGCGCAGCTCGGGCTGGGCCTGGGTCCAAAAGTGATTAAACGCCTCCATCGCCAACTCGCGCAAATACTTCGACACCATCGAAGCCAGCGCCGTCGGCAGGTAGGCCTCGGCCCGAGGGCGGAAACGGACCTCGACGCGCCGCTCGGCCGAGCCCCAACGATAGACGCTGTCGACGCGCGACTCGCCATGCACCTCGACGAACGTGTCGCCCACAAAATGTTGCAACAGCCCTAGGTAGCGATCGCGCCCACCGTGCTTGTCGCAAACGACGTACACCTCTTCATCGGGGTAAAGGGCAATCGTCTCGCACAGCAGCCCCAGCGACGTATGCGACAGGACCGCCGCCTTGTTCGGGTGCTCGCCAAGCAACTGGTTCCAACGCGCCGGAAAGACCGTTCGCGAGCGGACATCGATCAGCCGCACCGGCGCGGCGGCAAAACCTTCGCACGCCCGCGCGGCCAGCAGCTCGACCCGCTCGGCCGACGCCGACAGCGGCAACACTCGATCGAACTTGGCCCAGCAGGTGTGCTCGGCGATTTGCTGACGATCGCCGTCGGGAACCAGCGACCAGGCCTCGCTCCAGCGCATGGGCCGCGGGCGGCACGCGGCCAGCAAGGCCAGCACGTTCTCTTCGAGCGCCGCCAGGCCGTGTTGCGACGAGTAGATCGCTTTGGAATCGGCGATCACCAAGCGCTGCTGCCGCGGCGGCTTCTTGCCGCGACGTTTCGCGGGGGGGGTAGGCGCTGCGTCGGCCGTGTTGTCGCAGATCAGATCGTCGAGCGCGTCGTAGAGCGAATCGCGCAGACTGGCGTCAGCGGTTCGCCAGACGGTAACCGAGACCACCAGCGGTCCCAGGTTGGGTCCATAGCCTGCTTCGTCCACTCCCATCAGCAAGGCCATGGCATCGCGACCTGTCAGTCGAAGATCAGGTATCCAAATCCCTCGGGCAGCACCGACGTCGACGCCGGCGTGGACCACGACTGGAAACCAGCCCCGGGCGCGACACGCTGCACGCCGAGCGCCCAGACAAATCGCGACGCGGGCCGTTGGGGCACCAGGGCCGCGAACGGAATCGCGGCCTCGGCGGTCCAGGCTTCGTCGTCGCCACCGGCCGCCACGAACCAGTCAGGATCCCACTGCTTGGTGACCCACAAACTGTCGCAGGCCCAGCCCCGTTGGTCAATCACCAATCGGTAATAGGTGGCGAAGTCCCGATCGACATCGAGCAGAATCTCGACCCGATCGTGTTTCGACAGATCAGGATTGCGCGGCCGCGGGCTGTCGCTCGATTCATAGCGCACGCCCGGCGCGCGCCGACAGCGAACCGCGATGTACAGGTATTCTTCGTCATAGGCAACTTGGGCCGTGGCCGGCCACTCGTCGTCGTCGGCGTGCAGACTTTGCAACGGGACGGTGTGCGCCTGACGCCAGATCGTGTCGTCCAGTTGCCCGTCGAGGCGCGGCTTGAGCGCGCAGACCGCGGCGTTGCAAACCGGCTTGGGGCACTCACCCTTGGGCTCGTTCAACCACTGTTCGCCGGCGGCGCACGCCCACCAGGCATCGTGCGCTCGCCCGCGAGCAAAACCCAGGAAGAACCGGTCAGCCTGGCGCGGCAGTCCTTGGGTGCGATGGGCCGCGGCCAGCGGAAACTGTACCGTCGGTTCGGCGAACAAGGCCGGCGAACGCTGCTCGATCTGACCGGCCGCGCCGGCGGCGCGCTGGGCTCGGTTGGCTTCGCCTGGCGTGTCCTTGACGAAGTGGGCCTGGCGCTCGGTCTGGACCGCGCCGTTCATGGCGGGAAGTGTCTTGTTGTTGCCGGCGCGACGCACCGGATCGATCACGGCGGCCACCGGCACGTTGACCGCGGCTGCGGCGCGCTGCTCGGATCGTTCGATCTGCCAGGCGATTTCGCTGCTCGACCAGTAACGCAGCAACCACACGAGCGACGGCGTCGCCAGTCGATGTTGCGGATAGCGCGTGACGAGCAGTTGGTGCATCTCGGCCGCCGGGGCCCAGCGACCTTGCTCGGCATAGCGCGTCGCCAACTGGTAAACCAGGTCAGCCGCGCCGCGCTCGTCGAGCCCTTGGGTTAACGTGGCCACGTGCGACACCAAGCGCGCGGGGTCGGCGTCGGCCGCCGACTCTTGCGCGATGATGGCTTGCAGATTGCGGCGCTTCTGGGCCGCGCGGCGCAGGGCGTCGGTCTGGTCGGGCATCGGAGGCAACTGCCGGCGAGCGTCGCTGCCGGGCTGCAACGCGATGCCGGTCATGAAGTCGTTGCCGCCGCCACCTTGCGGCAAGCCGTCGATCAGCAACTGGAACCCGGCCGCGACGTTCACCGGCGGCGCGTCGCTTAAGAGTCCGCGGGCCTCGGCCGCCAGATCGCCGATCGTCGTTCCCATTCGCACGGCGAATTGCGCCGCCGGAACGCTCAACGCGCCGGGCTGTCCGTCGCCGAGCGAGCCGATGACTTTCTTGACGCGCCACGGCTCCAAGCCCATTTGTGCCGTCTGGGCCGGCCACATCGTCGGGTCGGCCGCTTGCTGAATCGCGCGTAGTACCACCTGGTTCAACAAGTGATCGAGCGGTTTGTGTCCCCGCGGGTCGACGCCGTGCGTGACCACAACTTCGGGGCGCCAGGTGCGAATCGCGCGGACAATCCGCGCTTCGAGCCGTTCGAGCCCGTGGCCGTCGTGGACCGTGTTCCAGGTTTCGAGGATTTGTTCGCTCGACGCGCCGAGTCCCTGTTGACGCAACGGGAACTGCCAAGCCTGCTCGGTGGCGCTGCCGCCGACCTGGCTCATGGCCGTCGCGGCGCGGGCCGCCAGCGTGGCGCGCTCGGCGTCGCCCGGTTCCAAGTCGCGGCGGACCAGAAACTCGGCCGCGGCCAGATACCCTTCGTTGCCCGACAGACGCGTGAACAGTTCGAGCGGCAGATCGTTCGGCTCGGCCACGAGCGCCAAGATGGCCGCCCGCGCGCCGCCCGAGCGCTGACGCCGCCAGGTTCGTCCGCCGTCGGCCGTGGCCAGAATCGTACCGAGCGCGCCAATGGCCCAGCCGTGTTCATCGTCGACAAAGTGGATGCCCCGCAGCGGGACATGGCTGCCGGTGCTCATCGACTGCCACGAGCGTCCGGCGTCGCTCGAATGCAACACGCGCGTCCCTGGTTCGCCGGCGACCCAGACCTTGTTGCCGCGCACGGCGACGGCCCGCCAGTCGAATTGATCGCCCGAGACCGCTAACGGATCGCCGATGGGCGAGAGCCAGGTGCGGCCCAGGTCTTGCGAGTATTGAATCACGCCCCCGTCGCCAACCACCCAGGCCGAGGCCGGCGGCGCGATGTTCACTTGTCGCAGGCGGCGCAGGCCCAAGCTGGTCTTGTCGCTGACTTCGAGCTGACGCCGGCGGACGAGTCCCGTCGCCCCGATGTCGCCGACCAGGACGCCGTTGTGCGGATCGGCAAAGTCGCCACCCAGCCAGTTGGTCGGCGTGCCGCCGGGCACAGGGCTCCAACTGCGTCCGCCGTCTTCGGTGTCAGAAATGCCCGAAGGTTGCAGCGCCGTGCCAGCGCCGAACACAATGCCGTGCGCCACGTCAAAGAACTTCACACGTTCGGCGGCGGCCAACATGGCCGAGCGAACTGGTTGCCACGTCGCGCCGCCGTCGATCGTGCGGAGCACGACCGGCGCGATGTTATGGACGACGGGTTGCGGTTGCGAACCGACGATCCAACCGTGTTTGGCGTCGACGAACGAGACGCCCGTCAGCCGGCAAGTCACGCCCGACGGTTGCAGCGTCCAATGTTGGCCGGCGTCGCTGGTGTGCCAGATCACGCCTCGATCACCGACCGCCCAGCCGGTTTGCGCGTCGATGAAGCAGACGTCGTACAGCTCGGCGTCTTCTTGCATCGAGCGCCATTGCGCCTCGGTATCGATCGATTGCCCGCGCGCCGCGGCCAGCGCGAGCGAGGCGATGAACACTGCGGCCAACGAGCGGAGGCATCCGTGCGCGTCCATGAACCGTTCCTCGTCCTTGAGGGGCCGCGCGGGAAGGGGCTAGGGACTGGAGGCTAGGGGCTAGCCGAGTCACTCAATCGGCCGCGCGGCAGCGTGATTGTACGCCAGCAGGGAATTGCCGGGAACGTCGCTCGCGTTCCGCTCTAGCGGCGCGTGACAAGAAAACATCGGGTAGCCCGGATAGCTCGGCTATCCGGGTCGCGACAGCGACAAGAGGGATCGTGGGCGGTGCGAATTGCCGATGCCAGCCGAACTCAGGCCCCCTTGTTGCTACGCAACCCCGATAGCAAGCTATCGGGGCTACCCACTTGGCGACGCAACGTCGTTGGCCCCCGGTCATTGACCGGGGGCTAATGAAGGCCACAAAAACGACGCAAGCCCGGCGATTGTTACGTCGCCGGGCTTGCTCGTTGGTACTCGGACTCTTCCGGTGCTAGCAGCGGTTAGCGAACCGCTTCGTTCAACATCTTGGTGTTCGGCACGCTATGCCGGTTGACTAGGCCATCTTCCATCGTTTCGATCACCGTGGCGACGGGGCCGACTTCGCGGACCGTGCCTTCCAGGGTGCCGACCGTCACGTGGTCGCCGGCATGCAGACGTTGACGCGTGTAGTAGCCGGCCAGGATGCCGGCCATCACATCGCGACCACCCAAGCCAAACGACAGACCGAAGCCCAAGGCCACGGCCGCGAAGGCAATCAGGATCATCTGCTGCAACAGCCCGAACTCGACGCCCAGTTGATCCAAGGCGGCCAGCGCGGTCATCAGCGCCAAGACATAGTAGATGCCATTGGCCAGATGCTCGGCGTAGCTCAGCCCGATCCGATCGGCGCCGGTGGCGATCACGCCCCGCAGAAACGTGGCGACCAGCAAGCCGACCACGACGACCACCGTGGCGAGCAACACGTGCGGGATGTAAGCCACGACCTTGTCCATAGCGGTCGAGACGGCTTGCATGCCCAGGATGTTGAAGGCCGCGGTCAAGAAAACGCACATCGTCAGCCAGAAGACCAGCCGGCCGAAAATCCACGGCACCGTGCGTTCGATGCCAACTTGCCGCATGCTGGTGGTCAAGCCGCTGCTCTCGGCGGCGCGTTCGAGACCCAGCGACTGGGCCAGGGCCGAGACGATCCGGTCGAGCACGCGGGCCACAAAGTAGCCGAGCACGAGCACCAGGATCATGCCGACGAGCTTCGGCGTCCAGGTGATGACTTGCGTCAGGGCCTGGTTGACGCTGGCTTCGAGCGCCTGGCGCCAGCTAGTAATGGTTTCGAGATTGATCGAAGGATTCATGATATTAACTCCCGAAGAAGAGAACAGATCAGCAACCGGCGAGGGACAATCTGCCGAGCAGGGCTGCGCTCGCCACGCAGTCCCGGCGCCGTTGAATCAAGCACGGACGGGTCACGGCGCACGCGGTGGTCGATCCTGCCGATCGACCAGGTACCGTCCGGAAAACGTATAAACCACCAAGGCCAGCACGGCTCGCGAAAAGTGCGCGACGGCATAGCCGAAAACTTTGAGCACGAACTCGGTCAGGTGCAGCACCAGCAGCGAGCGATTCAACCGCGAGTGCAACGCGTGGTTGAAATGGCTCGGCGCTGGTGGCGCTGGCTCGACGTGTTCGCTGAGCTGATTGAAGATGTCGTGTTCCATCATGGCTCCCGCCTTGGACTGCGCTTGGGCTTGGCGCTGGCCGGCGCGTCGGCCGGGGTTGCCGCGCGCTTACTCGTGGCTCCCTCGCCGTAGCGCTGCTGGATTTTGTCGCGGGCCCGGGCCACGCGCATCTTGCAGGCGCTGACGGACAACTCGAAAATCTCGGCAAGTTCTTCATAGCTGTAGTCTTCGACGTATTTCAGGATCACCAGGGCGCGATCCTCTTCGTCAAGCACATCGAGCATCTGGACCAGGTCGAGCTTCAGGCCGCTTTCGCCCGGCGTGCTGACCGCGGCTTGCTGCGCCGCCAGGTCCTCGCGCCGGCGGCGTCGGCCGCGACCGCGGCGTAACGTCAAGCAGGTGCGAATCGCGATGCCGTGAACCCAGGTCGAGTATTTCGAGCGCCCTTCGAACTTCTGCCGGTGCAGAAACAGGCGGACAAACACTTCCTGAGCGGCATCGTGGGCATCAGCCTCGTTACCCAACAGCCGGTAACAGACTCGCCACACGCGGTCGCGAAAGCGGTCGACCAGCGTGACAAACGCCGGGCCGTCCGAGCCTTCACGCGCCGCCTGGGCGGCGAGTTGTTCGTCGCTGAGATCCTGGAGGCTCACTAGGCCGATCCTCACGCCAGCGCCTCCGGCTCACTCGGCGACGATCCGTGTCGCTCGACTGTCTGACCTTTGAGTGGCCGGCCGGTAGCCCTGGGTCACACGAGACCCTGGGTAATTTGAGAAAGCGCGCGTAAGTATGGGCCAAATGGCAATTTAGGGCTAGAGAGATTGGGCTGTTGCCGGACTTTCCTTAGATACTTGGTGTTGTAATATAATTCAACAGCAGGATTATAAATGTACGGATAACGGTAACTAGGATGCCAAAGCGACAATCGCGAACTAGCCGCCTGACTGCTGAAGAGGTCGCTCGCGACGAAGCGATCAGGGCCAAGTATCAGAACAAGCCCACGCTGGAATCGCTCAGCGCCAGCGGCGATTACTTGCCTCCCCTCAAGCAGCAGCACTATTTCGAGTTGCTCCATGCGCTCCGTCGCTTGAAAGAACTCCGTGAACTCCACGGACTGAGTCTCGCGGAAGTATCGAAGCGGTCGGGAATGGACCGTTCGGCAATTAGCAAACTTGAAAACGGCGTCTTCACCAACCCCACGTATGCGACACTGGAAAACTACGCTCAAGCCGTGGGTGCGAACCTGCGCTTCGTCATTGAAGAAGCGGGGAACAAACCGAGCGTGACGCGGTAACGCTTTTTGCGACGCTCGCGAATTTCGGCGGTTGACTCGACGTCGGGGCGATGCGCGCGGGCCTATGGCCCTGCGGCTAAACGGCAAGCGTTGGGCACGTCGTTAGATGACGTGAAAAATGAACTACCACTTCAGGCCGAACTTTTCGCCGCCGCTCTGCTTGGCGATGCCGCCCTTCAGATTCTTCTGCGCCGCGATTTGTGCCGGCGTCAGGGGCGTTGGCGGCGGGGCTTCCTCGCCGGGTTTCTCGTCCTCAAGCGGCGCGCCGAGCATGGCCGCCGCCTTGATCGACAGGCTCATCCGCTGGGCCTCGGGATCGATCGACAGCACCTTGGCTTCGACTTCCTGCCCGACTTCCACGACATCGCGCACGCGGAACACGCGGCCCACCGACAACTCACTGACGTGGACCAGCCCCTCGACCCCCGGTTCGACCTCGACGAACGCGCCAAAGTCCATGAGCCGCGTTACCTTGCCGCGGATGACGCTCGTCACCGGCTTGCGCTCGGCCAGGGTGTGCCACGGATTGTCGAGCAGATCGCGCATGCTCAGGCCGATCTTGCCGCTGGCGGTGTCAATCTTTTTGATCAGCACCTTCACGCGCTGCCCCACGCTAACCACGTCGGCGGGGTTGTTGACACGCTGCCAGCTCAACTGGCTGACGTGGACCAGGCCATCGACGCCGCCAATGTCCACAAACGCGCCGAAATCTTGCACGCTCCGGACGGTCCCTTCGCGGACTTGTCCTTCTTGCAGCTCGGACAGCGCTTGCGACTTGGCCTCTTCACGCTGCCGTTCGATGATCGCCCGCGCGCTGAGCACCAGATTTCGCCGCTCGACGTTCGCCTCGTGTACCACGCACGTCAGGTGTTGGCCGACGTATTGCTCCAGGTTTTCGACGCGATACGGCGCGATCTGGCTAGCCGGAATAAAGCCGCGCAATTGGTTCACCTGGCATTCCAGGCCGCCTTTGTTGTGACCGGTGACCCGGGCCTCGACGACCATTCCCTCACTGACCTGCGACCAGTCCTCGACCACGGTCGCGGTGTGCAGCGATGGGCTCACCTGATACAGCTCGTCCTCCGCGTTGTACCGCTGCACGATCACTTGCAGCGTGTCGCCGACCTCTGGGTCTTTGACCAACTGGCGCGCCGACACGACGCCTTGATTGCGGCCGCCGAGATCGACGAACACGTCGTCGCCGTGAATCGACAGAATGGTTCCTTGTATCTTAGTGTCGGGTTCAATTTCGGCCGCAATGGCGCTGGCTGTCGGATCGAGCATCTCGTCGAGCGATTGCTCCCCCATCGCGGCCGCCAACTCCAGCTCGTCTTCCGGCGCCAGCTTCTCGCGCGTGTTCGGCACCGGCGTCGTCTTCACGGGACGCGGGTCGCGCGACTCGCCCGAGAATTCGCGCTGCGGCTTGGCTCGCACCGGCTTGCTGCCGGAGCGTTGCGAGCCGATGGATCGGGACAATGGCCCGCGCGCCACGGGCTTCGCGGCCTGGGCCTCGGTCGCGGCGGGCGCTGCGGCGGCGGGGGTGGCGGTGGTCTCTTGCGGGGCGGGATGCGATGCGGAATCGGTCATGGACTTGAGGCCTGGTAAATCGACGGCTGTGGATGGAATCACTCAATTTATCAGCCGCGCGACAAGCTGGATAGAACCGGTAAGCTCCGGCAGGGATTAGTTCTACGCCTGTCGACAGCAGGGCCCGCGGCGCGGCGAAATCGCCCGCAGTCGGTACATTGTCGGGAACGATTGCGTCGATTGTAACGACTAAGCAGCACCCAGCCACGTGCATGCCCGCTCGTTGTAACGTCATTCGCTCTATTGCTTTTGAGAAATGCTTGATAGCATAGACAGGTTAAACGGCTGGCAGGGCCGCAGGCCCGCCACGACCGACCGTTGGGCTAACGGCACGGTCAGCCGTCAAAATAATCAACTATCGGTCGTCGCTGGCGTCGGCGGGGCAGTTCCTACCACCGTGCCAATTGACGACGTTTCGTCATCGATCGGGGTAGTTCATGGTACGGGCTGGCGCGAAGCCGCGCCCCTGGGCACGTACCGCACCCCTGCGGCGACACTGAAACCATCATGCCCGACACCGCGACACAACTCGCTTATTCGCCGGCCATTGCGGCCCTGATCGACGCGGCTCCGGCCGACGACGTGGGGCACGGCGCGCCGAACGAGGCCGCGCGGGCTCGGCTGGCGGCGCTGGACGACGCCACCATGTGGCCCGGCCGGCGCGTGACCGATCGCGAGCTGGCTCAGGCGTGCCGGTCGGCCCTCTGGCTGCGGCATCACTTTCTCAACGAGTCGCACCAGATCAGCCAGGACATCGCCACCGCGACCGGCAGCTTCTGGCACGGCATCATGCACCGCCGCGAAGGGGACTTTGGCAACGCGAAATACTGGTTCCATCGTGTGGGGCGGCACCCGGTGCTCGGCTCGCTGGCTGCTACGCTACGCGGACAATCAACCGACGCGGACGATGCGGCGGTAATCGAGCGATTGACTGTGGGCGGAAGTTGGGATTGCGACCGATTTGTGGATCTGTGCGAAGCGACGATCCGCCGGCGTGGCAACGCCACGGCACTCTGCTTGAAATTGCAAGACGCCGAGTGGCGCGAGCTGTTCGACTATTGTTACCGCGCGGCAGTTTCCCCTTAACAACCATCTGGGACGTTCGCCATTTGCAGCGAACCCGACGCCAACTCAATACATCATTCCGAGACGCCACGAGTAACCGATCATGCCATTCCAGTTCTACTGTCCGCAGGGACACCTGTTGCAGGGTGACGAATCACAGATGGGGCAGCAAAGCCAGTGCCCGATGTGCGGCTCGATGTTCGTGATCCCGGTGATGCAAGGGGCCGGCTACGGTCAGCCTGGGATGCAACCTGGTATGCAGCCCGGTGGATTCACGCCGCCGGGAGTGTTCCCAGGCATGCAACCGGCCCAGCAGCAAGCGCCGGCGGCCCCCGCGCCGCAACAGCAAGCGCCGCCCCCCGAACCACCCAAGCCGGCCGAGCCCGAAAAGCCGCCCGAGCCGCAGATCGTCCGCATTCCCTGTCCGAACGGGCACGTGCTGGAAACGCCGTCCGACATGTTCGGCCAGCAAGCGCTTTGCCCGTATTGCAACGTGCAATTCGAGCTACGGTTCGAGGACAGCCAGGAATACAAGCATCAACAGGCCGATGAGAAGCGCCGCAAGGAAGAAGATTTCAACGCGGCGTTGTTGAAGTGGTCGATTCGCATCGCCATCTTCGTGGGCGTGATGTTCGTCGGCATGTTCATCTACATGATGGTCAAAGGCGGGGGAGAGTGATGTTTTGTCAGTTGTCCGTGGTCAGTTGTCAGTTGCATGCTAGTGGCGTGGTCTTCAACAACTGACCACGGACTACTGACCACGGACGATTAGTACTCAAACGCCAGAAACGGCACTGGCACCAGGAACGGGTGCTGGGCGTAGATGCTCACCACGCCGTACCAGGACGTGAACTGCGTCAGATACACGATCAACGTGTAAGCCGCCACGATTGGCAACATGCCGACCCGCGCCAGTTGGCGAATGAAAAAGTTGCGCGGGTGCTCGCGCCGCGCCGCTCGGGCCAAGGCCCAGCCGGTAATGAATCGCGCCGGCCAATTGAAGACGACAAAGACCAGGCACGCCAGCCAGGCCGCGTCGGCCGGGATCATCTCGACCTTGGTCAGATAGAGCGGAATCGCCAGGGCCAGCGTCAGCAACAACGCCAGCACAAACATCACTGGCGCGCGCACGAACAGCCGTCGCGTGCGACGAATCTCGAACATCGCGCCAAAGCGATTCTCGGCGGCGAACCGCGCTTGCACGAACGGCAAGTACAACAGCACGATGCCGAACAGAATGCCCCCCAGCACGCCCAGCGCCGGTAGCTTGCGCCCCAGAACCAGGATCGTGACCGGGATGAACAGCCAAATGATTCCCCCCAGCGCCCCGCGCGCACCCAGCCACAGATAATAGGGCAGCCGCAGGCTTTCGAGAAATGCGCAGGTCGTGTCGCGCGCCGTGCGATAGGTCGCCAGCGGATGACTCAGCACCTCGCGAATGATCCGCAAGGTGCGAATCGGCGCGGGCCAGAGGAAGTTGCGCACCCGGCCGCCGCGCCACATGGCGCTGAGGAAATGAATCACCCCCAGCACGGCCATCGCCACCAGCAGCCAGGTGAGCAGGGCGTCGCGCGAACCGCCGGTGTCGATCAGCCGCGCGCTGCGCGCGAACATTCGCAACATGACCAGCGGCGCGAGCAACAACGCCAGACCGAACGCGATGCCCCCCATCCGTGCGCCCTGGTCGATGCCGACCCAACCGTCGCGCAACCGTCCGGTTCGTGCCACACGCCCGCAAACTTCAAGCAGATAGCCCAGGCTGGCAAACTGCAGGATCGGCACCCAGGAAATCACAGCCAGGGCCAGGACCAGTGACAGGACGCCAAAGCACCAGGTCGTGGCCCGATAAATCCCCCGGCCGACGCGCCGGAAAATCCCCGGCCGCGCGGCGGGAACATCGTTGTTCACGAGCGACTCCGCCGCCGGCGCGCCAGCGTCGGTCCCCACCTCGATGGGCGTAAGAGGTGCGTCAATCGGCAATTCCTGGGCGATCACCACGTCGTCGGAAAGCATTGAAACTTATCAGGTTAATGTGAGCTCACTCAAACGCGGAAAGCGGCGAGTCGAGCAATGAAAACGCTGGCGGGATTGCGTCTGCCGGGCCGTCGAGCGTCATCGGCGCCTAACACCGCAACCTGACATTCATACCCCGCCGGAGCTTACCCAGTTTCTGGACAAATTACGAAGTTTTTCCAGTACCATCGAAGGTATAGCCAGAAGCAGGAACCTGCGGCCGCTCCCGCGGCGGTTCGACCAGCTCGCGAAACGTGGCGGCCTGGCCGCATCGCGGGGAGCGGCGTTGTTCCTAGGATGGTTCTTACCTCGTATGGCTTGTAATCAAGTCGCAGCTTTTTCCTGCCTTCTGTCCGCTTGATTAAGGCGATTGTCGCATGCCCGCCACGCTGAAGCGAAATCTGGTCTTCCTGGCCGTGGTGGCGGGCGGCGTGTTGGCGTGCGTGGTGATCTTGTCGCCGGCCATCCGGCCGTTGCGCCAGGAACGAAACGCCGCCGAGCGGATGTTGGCGCCCGACATTCAAACGTCGGTCGATCGGCTAAACAAAGTCTTCGAGGAGCGCTGGCGCAAGCAAGGCGTCGAGCCAGCTCCGCCGGCGGGCGAATCGACCGTGGTGCGCCGGCTGGCGCTCGCGCTGATGGGCACGATCCCGTCGCTCGAAGAACTGCGTCAGCTCGATCAGCAACCCAAAGACCGGCGCGTGGACGTCTACCTGGCCAAAGTGCTGGACGATCGACGCTTCAATGACTATCTGGCCGAGCGGCTGGCCCGCGCGTTTGTCGGCACCAAGGACGGCGTGTTCATCGCCTATCGCCGGCGACGGTTCGTGGCCTGGCTGAGCGACGAGCTGCGCGAGCGCCGACCGTACGACCAGACGATCCGCCGCATGCTCACGGTCGAAGGCTATGGCACCGACGAACCGGCCGCTAACTTCATCATCGCCAGCATGAGGCCCGACATGGGCTCGCCCAAGCCCGAGCCGACCGAGTTGGCGTCGCGCGTGGCGCGAGGGATGTTGGCTGCGCGGATCGATTGCGCCGAGTGTCACGATCACCCCTTTGAGCCGTGGAAGCAGGCCGACTTTCAATCGCTGGCCGCTTTCTTTGGCCAGACCGCGTTCCAGGGGGTCAAGGGCCTGCACAATGTCGAACGCCCTTACGAGGTCGAAGATCGCGTGACCGGCAAGATGTTGACGATCGCGCCCCGCGCGCCCTATCTGGACGACGACCGGCCCAAGAACGGCTGGTCGCGCGAGCAATTGGCCGCCTGGGTCACGGCACCCAAGAATGAGCGCTTTGCCCAGGCGATCGTCAACCGTATTTGGGCGTTGATGTTCGGCCAAGGATTGGTCGAGCCAATCGATGACATCCGCAGCGGCCAGGCAATTCAGCCGGCGCTCAAGCTGTTGGCCGACGACTTCCGCGAGCACGACTACGACATTCACCGGCTGATCCAGGTGATCGCTCTCAGCCGGCCGTTCCGGCTTGACAGCCGCGGCACCGACGACGGCCCGCCGGTGTCGAACGACGACGCCACTCCGCCGCCAACGGCCCCGGCGATGGACGAGAACTTTGCCATCTTCCCGCTGTCGCGACTGCGCCCCGAGCAAGTCGCGGGCAGCCTGGTGCAATGCGCCTCGGTCACCACGCTCAACGCGAAAACGTCGCTGGTGTTTCGCGTGGCCCGGCTGGTCGACACGGGCAATTTCGTCCGCGCTTATGGCGACCTGGGCGAAGAAGAAATGCAAGACCGGAGCGGGACCATCCCGCAGCAATTGCTGCTGATGAACGGAGGAGTGGTAAAGAACAAAACGCAGCGCAATCCGGTGCTGAACACCTGCTCGCAGATCGCCATGTTCGCCACCAGCGATGAAAACGCGGTCGAATTGGTCTTTTACACCACGCTCTCGCGGCCACCGACACTGGCCGAGCGCGACTACTTTGTCGACCGCTTGAAGAACCGCCATCGCGTCAGCCGGGACGACCGGATTGGGGACATCGCCTGGACACTGATCAACTCGACGGAGTTCTCATGGAACCACTAGTCGCGCACCTGCCCTCGCCACGGCGACCAAGCTGGGCTTCGCAACTGACCGATCGGCGGATGGTGTTGAAGGCCGCCGGCCTGGCGGCTGGTTCGTGGCTGACGCCGCTGGCCGAGTTGCTGGCTCGCGAAGAAACGGCTCGACCTGGACAGCCGGCCCAGTCGGTGATCCTGCTGTGGATGGCCGGCGGGCCGAGCCAGCTCGAAACCTTCGATCCTCACCCCGGCAAGGATATTGCCGGCGAGTCAAAGGCGATCGATACCGCGCTCAAGGGCGTGAAGCTTGGCGCAGGTCTCGAACGTCTGGCCGAGAAGCTGCCGCTGGTCACCCTGGTGCGCAACGTGGTCAGCAAGGAAGGGGACCACGAGCGCGGCGCGCACACCGTGAAGACCGGCTATCGCCCCGACCCGACGCTGGTCCATCCATCGATCGGCGCGATTTGCTGTCACCAGCTTCCGGTCGGCCACACCGAAATCCCGCGGCACATCTCGATTCAGCCCGATCGGTTCGTCGGCCGCGGCGGCTACCTGGGGAACCAGTATGACGCCTTTCAGGTTTATGACCCGAAGGATCGTTTACCCGACATCAAGGCTCGCGTCAGCGACGAGCGGCACGCCGAGCGACTGGAAGACTTGAAGATCGTCGAGTCGACCTTCGCACGCGGCCGCCAGCGTCAGGTACAGGGCACCCTACACGGGCATCAGCAAGCCGAGGCCCGCAAGATCATGACCTCGGAGCAGCTCAAAGCGTTCGAGATCGAGCATGAGCCAGCCGAGTTGCGAACCGCGTATGGCGACTCGCCGTTTGGGCGCGGCTGTCTGGCGGCGCGACGCCTGATCGAAGTTGGCGTCCGCTGCGTCGAAGTGACGCTGTCGGGCTGGGACACGCACACCGAGAATCTGGCAGGTTGCGAAGTGCAGAACGCCAAGCTCGACCCGGCGATTTCGACGCTGCTCGAAGACCTGAAGACGCGCGGCCTGCTCGATAGCACGATCGTCATTTGCGCCGGCGAGTTCGGCCGCACGCCGATCATCAATCGGCTGGCCGGGCGCGATCACTGGCCGCACGGGTTCAGCATGCTGCTGGCCGGCGGTCGATTGCCGCGCGGCCTGGTCCTGGGCGAAACCGACCCCGAGGGGGCCAAGGTCACGTGGGAGCAAGGAACGCCGATCGCCGACATTCACGCCACGCTGCTGACGGCAATGGGCATCAACCCCGCGCTCGAATTGATGACCCCCGTTGGCCGGCCGATGAAGCTCAGCGAAGGAACGCCGGTCTCGCGCTTGCTCGGGTAGTGCGGCAGCCTTCCGCGCGGCGCAAAACCCTTCTCCCCCGGGGAGAAGGTGGTGAGCGCAGCGAACCGGATGAGGGTCCACGTGGCCCGATGTTAACGCATTCTATTCGGTCGACGTTGACCCTCTTCCGGCCTATCGGCCACCTTCTCCCGGCGGGAGAAGGGCTAGCGCGCGCCGCGTGATGATGGATAACACAAAGCGTCACTCCGCGCTCTTCTCCGGCTCCCAGCTCTCGTCTCGTTCGAACCACATCAGGTGTTGCCAGGGGAGCTTGTCGTACTGCTCGGCCAGCTTGAAGCCGTTGGCCGGGTACTCCTTCAGAATCTGCTCCTTGCTCATCTTGTGTTCGAGCTTGATCGGCACCTCGGGGTCTTCCAGGCGGAACTCGACCAGCGCCACGCGCCCCTTGGGCTTCAAGCAATTGCGCATGGCCCGCAGCATCAGCTCGGGATAGGCGAACTCGTGATACACGTCGACCAACAGAAACAGGTCGACCGATCCGGCGGGTAGCTTTGGATCGACCAGGTTGCCCAGCACGGGCTTGACGTTCACGACGCGCTCTTGCTTGGTCCGCGCGCGCAATAGCGTCAGCATCTCGGGCTGAATGTCGACGGCGTAGACGGTGCCGCGCTCGCCGACCAGCTTAGCCAACGGCAAGGTGTAAAACCCATTGCCGCAACCCATGTCGCAGACGGTTTGCCCGGCCGCCACTTGCAGTGCCCTGAGCAGTCGCTGGCAATCTTCTTCTTGCTCCCGGGTGTCGCGCAGCAGCCAGTCGGCCCCGTGATAACTCATGGCGGGCGCAATCACCCGGCCCAGGTAGTGCGTCTGGCGCGGGGGAATCCGCTCGGCGGCAAACAGCGCCGAGCTCCCGGGCCTCGCCAAGTTCAACAGCAACACCGTCGACAGCCAGACGGTCCAACAAAGCGCCGCAATCCACTGCCGCCGAGGCCGGCACGTTCCCGTCGTCGATCTCAGCCTGAACGTCGCGATCCAGAGTCGGTGCCATGACGAAACTCTCATGCAAAAAGTTTCCATGTCGCACAAATCGACGCCCACCGCCCGAGGGGCGACCCGAGCAGAATTGCGATGTCCATGAGCTGAGGGTCGCCGAGCGCTGCTCAGCATAACGCGCCGCCGACCGAAAGGCGAAAACTTGTTGTCCAGCGAATCTCGGGACATCGGCGATTCCCGCGAATCTCGCGGGAATCGCCGAGTTTTTTTCGCAAAAAAGTTGTCCGCTCGCGAGACCTGCATAGAATTCGGCTGGAACGACCCAATTCCGTCGAAAGGATCTGCTGTCATGACCGATTTGGAACTTGCCACCACGGAACAAATAGTTCAGGAGCTGGCACGGCGGCCAATTCGTTTCGTCCTGGTAGCGGCCTTTACCGACGGCCAAGATCGCAACACGGGCCTCTTGGGGCACAGCCCCGATCTGGAAGGCGAAGAGGCGCTGTACATGCTGCACCGCGCCGAGGACTTTTTCGTCGACCCTTCGACGCGCGACGAGTGAACGTACGGGGAGCCTTGCGTGGCTCGCTGCCAGCCTCTAGCCCCTGGCAGCGAGCCCGCTCCTCTCCGGCGGCTCATGCGACGTTTCACCTGGCGCTGGTATGATCCTCGGTATTGTTTTTTCCTTGGCGGCACGCTTTCCCGTCGTCGAGTTCCCCGCGTCGAGGGTGTCATGGCCAAGCACGCTCCTGGCTTTTTGAAGCTGGTCGAAGCAGCGCGAAAGCAGATTCGCGAAGTGACCACCGAGCAGATCGCCGCGCGATTGGCGCGGGGCGACGAGTTCGTGCTGCTCGACGTGCGCGAGGATCACGAGTGGCAGGCCGGGCATCTGCCCGCCGCGCGTCACCTGGGGCGCGGCATTCTCGAGCGCGACGTCGAGGCACAGTTTCCCGATCCGCACACCGAGTTGGTGTTGTACTGCGGCGGGGGTTATCGCTCGGCCCTGGCAGCGCACAGCCTGCAACAAATGGGCTATGACAACGTCTGGTCACTGGCCGGCGGATTCCGCGACTGGCGCGACGCCGGGCGACACGTCGTGACCGAGTGAATGTACGCCTCACCGCGCACTATTCGTCACATCAGGCAATCTTTCGCGACGCTTCCACAAGCCCAGGGATCCCACCCCCTGGGTTCCGAGCAAGTACAAACTTCGTGTCGGATGGCCCGGCCGCTTGCCGGCCGGGTTACGAAGTAACAAGAAAAAATGAACGGTGCGAGCGCTGCACACAACATTCTTCTTGTCGCTAACGCGACTCGGCCGCAAGCGGCCGAGCCACCCCAAGCCAAGCCTTTAACAGCGTTTGCGCCGCATCACGGCTCGCGCGGCGCTGGCTTGTCGCTCGGTGATGGCGCGGGAGGATTCGGCGCTGCCGGTGGCGGAGTCGCGCCGCTCGGGGCGGGCGTACCTGGCGCGGGGGTCGTGCCCGGCGTTGGCTCGGCCGGCTTGGTCAATTCATTCAGCGCCCGGTCGAGCGCTCCGCGCAGCAAGCGCCGCGCCGGCCGCGCGTTCGGCGGAGGCGGCGGCAACAGTCCGTTCCCCCCCGGCGGAGCCGGCTGAACTGGTGTCGCGGCATTGGGGGACGCCGCTCCATTGGTGGCCGGCGGCGGGTTGGCGGCCGCCTCGCGGGCGCGACGCTCGCGGCGCAGGCGCATCAGATCCTGGAACATATCGGCCGCCATGCCGGGCAGATCAGGCTTTGCCGGGTCGGTGGCATTGCCAGGCTGTCCCGCGGCCGGCGGTGTCGCGGCGGTTCCCTCGGCGGGCTTCGGCAGTTCGGGCTTCGGCGCCGCGGGCGTAGCGGCAGGCTTGGCCGGCGCAGGAGGCGCGGACGTCGACGCACCCGGCCCAGGCAGCGGCGCCGGCGGTGTCGCCGGAACGCTGGAATTCGCCGGAGCGGGCAGGTTCGGGATCGTCGGACCATTGGGAGCGGGCGGGTTAGGAACCGGCGGCGCTTCGATCGCCGGCCCAGGCGCTGGCAGCGGCGATGGTTGAGTCCCCGAGGCTTGTTGGATCGCGCCGAAGATGCCTTCGATCCGCTTGCCCAGATTGTTCGGCCGATCGGACCCGCGCAACTCGGACAGCGCCGACATCGCGGCCCCCAGGGCCGAGCGGCCGATGACCTCGGCGTCGATCTGTGGCTTTTGCAACGTGCCGCGAACCGGAATCACCAGCGGCTGGGACGCCAGCCCGCGCAGCGCCGGTCGCGCGGCCAGCGTGGCTTCGGAAAGTCGCAAGTGGACCTCGGCCACAATGTCGAGCGACTGGTCCATGCCGACCGAGCCGCGGGTGCGGATCCTGATGTTCTCGGAGCCGAGTTCGAGCCCCTCGTGATACATGCGACCTTTCTCGAGCCGGAACTCGATCAGGTCTTCGCGCGTCAGCGCCATGCGCTCGGGGACGCCGACGAACGACGTGACCGCCTGCACCACCGGGCCGGGGCCGATGTCCAGCGAGTGAATCTTCATCCGGCCGCTGAGCGTGGCCTGCTCGGGCCGGCCGATGGGGAAGCGCGCGCCGTCGAGTTCCAGCGTCACCCGGCCGTCGGTTCGCAACACGCCCGCCACCGGCGGCGCGATGTACTTGAGCACGTCGTGACACAACTCGGGCGAGACATCGAAATGGTCGAACACGCGCGTCGGTTCGACGACGATCGTGGCCGGTCGATCCTCGGCGCGGTTGCCACCGATCAGGTTCACGGCGGTCGACATGTCGAGCACGGCCCAGCGCTGTTCATCTTGGGCGCCGCACCAGGTGATTTTCAGTTTGTCGACGATCAGCTTGGCGCTGGTCGGATTCCAAGCCGCGTCCTTCCCTTGGTCCGGATCGGCAGGTTTGACCAGGTGCGGGAACATGTCACGGATGTTGTTCCGTTCGGGGGTCGCCACCACGTGCAGCTCGGGGGACACGACGCGGATCGTTCCCAGATCGTGCCGGTCGAGGGCCAAATTGCCCAGCGAGCGTTCGGTGTCGATGCGACCGATCGCGGCGAACGGGCGGTGTTCCTCGTCGGTCAGCCGCAGCCCCGCCAGCCCCGTCGGCCGCCACCAGCTCAGTTCCAGGTCATCGAGCGCGACGTTGCCGCGCATGCGTCCTTGGGCCAGTTCGAGCACCCAATTCAGGACGGGGGGATTCGAGAGGATCCAGGGGGCCAGTACCACCAGTGCCAGTAGGGTTGCCAGCAACAGCGTCACCCGAGTCGACCAGCGGGACAGAGTTCCAGGCCGGTTGGCGCTCATGGCAGATTCGCTCCTGGCAGATACCTTGTCACACGAACAGAATAGACGAGGCCCGGGCCGCTAGAGCGCTTCTCAAATCACTGTAGCCAGCGTGTCTACCAAGCCGGTGGCTTTGCCACCGACTCTCGGCGGCAGAGCCGCCGGCTTGGGTAAGCAAGCGATCCATGCTTCTGAGAACTGCTCTAGCTCCCCGGGGGCCACTTCATTGTACCGGTCGGCCAGCGCCAAGTCAGGGCAGCTAGCAGGACGGCAATGTGGTCCCATCTAACCGAGGACAAGCCGCCAAGCGCGGCGTGTTAGCCGACTTGCCAGTTGGACTTAGGCCGCTGCGCCCGCTTGTTCGCGTGGGCGCTTTTGCCCACGACGACGGATATTGAAATGGATATCCGAGAGGGTGAGACCCTTCAGGCAACTATTCCTCGTCGCTGCGAAGTTTCGCCAGCACGGCGTAATCTTCCAGCGTGGTCGTGTCGCCGACGGTTTCCTTGCCGGCGGCAATGTCGCGCAGCAAGCGGCGCATGATCTTGCCCGAGCGCGTCTTGGGCAGCGCCGTGGTGAACCTTACATCGTCCGGCTGGGCCAGCGCGCCGATCTCTTTGCGGACGTGCGCCTTGAGTTCTTTCTTGAGCGCGTCGTTCGCCTCGCCTGATTTCAGCACGACGAACACCGCGACGGCTTCCCCCTTGATGTCGTCGGGGCGGCCGACCGCGGCGGCTTCGGCCACTTTGGGGTGGCTGACCAGCGCGCTTTCGATCTCGATCGTGCTCAGCCGGTGACCCGAGACGTTCAGCACGTCGTCGATCCGCCCCATGATCCAGTAATAGCCGTCGCTGTCGCAGCGGGCCGCGTCGCCGGCCAGGTAGCAACCCTTGATCTTGCTCCAATAGGCTTCCTTGAAGCGGGCGTCGTCCCCCCAGATGCCCCGCAGCATGCCCGGCCAGGGCTTGGTCATCACCAGCCAGCCGCCGTTGCCCGGTTCGACCGGACTACCCGTCTCGTCGACAATGGCCGGCACAATGCCCGGCAGCGGCTTGGTGCAACTTCCCGGCTTGGTGGGAATGGCCCCGGGCAGCGGGCTCATCATGATGCCGCCCGTCTCGGTCTGCCACCAGGTATCGACAATCGGGCAGCGCTCGGCGCCGATCTTCTTGTGGTACCACATCCACGCTTCAGGATTGATCCCTTCGCCCACCGTGCCCAGCAGACGCAGACTCGACAGGTCGTGCTTGTCAACGTGCTGGTCGCCCCACTTGATAAAGGCGCGGATCGCCGTCGGCGCGGTATAGAAAATCGTCACGCGATACTTTTCGATCAGTTGCCAGAACCGGCTTTCATCGGGGCAGTTCGGCGCCCCTTCGTACATCAACATCGTCGCGCCGGCGGCCAGCGGGCCATAGGTGATGTAGCTGTGCCCGGTGATCCAGCCGCAGTCGGCCGTACACCAGTACACGTCGTCGTCGCGCAGATCGAACACCCACTCAGTCGTCTTCTTGGTGTATAGGGTGTAGCCCGCCGTGGTGTGCTTGATCCCCTTGGGTTTGCCGGTCGAGCCGCTCGTATAAAGAATGAACAGCGGGGCTTCGCTGTCCATCGGCGTGGCCGGGCAATGAGGCGAGGCGTGGTGAATCAAATCCTGCCACCAGAAGTCGCGCCCTTCCTGCATATCGCACTCGCACCCAGTCCGCCGCAGCACAATGCACTTGGTCACGCCCGGCGACTTTTTCAGGGCTTCGTCGACGTTCCGCTTCAACGGCACTTGCGTGCCGCGCCGCCAGCCGGCGTCGGCCGTCAGGATCAGCTTGGCCCCGGCGTCGTTGTTGCGGTCGGCGATCGCTTCGCTCGAAAAGCCGCCGAAGATCACCGAGTGAACCGCGCCGATCCGCGCGCAGGCCAACATGGCGATCACCAACTCGGGCACCATCGGCATGTAAATCGACACCACATCGCCGGGCTTGATCCCTTGCGCCTTCAGCACGTTGGCGAAGCGACTGACTTCGTAGTGCAGTTGCTGGTAGGTCAGCGTGCGGGCGTCGCCCGGTTCCCCTTCCCAGATCAGCGCCGCCTTGTTGCGGTGCGCCGTGGCCAGGTGCTTGTCCAGACAGTTGTACGCGGCGTTGGTCTGCCCGCCGACGAACCAGTGGGCGAACGGCTCCTTCCATTCGAGCACCTTGCTGTAAGGCTTGAACCAGTGCAGCTCGCCGGCCATCTTGCCCCAGAACTTTTCCACGTCGGCGGCGGCCTCGTCCCACAACGCCTGGTAAGCGGCCATCGAGCCGATCTTGGCGCTCTTGGCGAACTCGGGCGTGGGCGGGAAGAGCCGCGATTCTTGCATGACGTTGACGATTTGATTGGCGGCCTGGGACATGGAGACCTCGGGGAAGTGCGGAGTGCTGAGTGATGATTGATGAATGCGAGATGCTTAATTACAGCGATGCGGAAACGATGAACGTGAAACGATGAACGATAAACGGCGGAAAGGGATGTTGATGCTTAGTTTGTGCTGACGACGGACCTTGGTGACGCGGACGTGTTTTTTCTCCCCTCGCCCCTTGTGGGAGAGGGGTGGGGGGTAAACGGCTTTCAGTGCGCGCGACGTCGCTCAACAAACCTTTAGCCCCCGGTCAATGACCGGGGGCCATCGATGTCGTAACAGGGTAGCACCGACAACTGGTTGTCGGTGTCGCGCAGCGACCAGAGGGAATCGAACACACGGTCATCCCCCAGGACGCGGCAGCCCCCTGTTATAACTCGCCGCGCACGGCGATTCCACGGCCCGCGTTCCAGGCCGGCCGAGGGGCGAAGCGGGCGAAAGTTTACCGATTTTCAGGCCGCCAGAAAGCCCGCCAACCCCCGCGAGAGCCGCGCCCGCACCACCGCCCGCGTTTGGCACTCCCAGACGACAAGCACGTCCCAGCCCGCTCGCCGAAGGGCTCTGCGCACGCGCCGGTCGCGGTCGGCGTTCCGTTGCAACTTGGCGGCCCAATAGCCGCGCCGTGATGAGGGGACGCGGCACCAACGGCACCCGTGAAGATGCCAGAAGCATCCGCTGACGTTGATGATCTTGCGCAGCCGTGGAAAGACGAGGTCAGGCGTGCCGGGCAACGCCCCGACGTGCAGGCGATAACGATACCCGAGCGAATGAACGAGCCGGCGGACGATCAATTCTGGTGTGGTGTCCTTCGACTTCACCGCCGCCATGATGCGGGAACGCTCGGCTTTGGTGAAGGTGTCGGTCATTTCAGGACGCGAATGCTTCCAATTTGGGAGCAAAAGTCAGATTCGGTACACTTCGCGCTCAGCTAACGCACTCACTCGTTGCTAGGAAGGACATCAAATGAACGCCAAGCAAATCAAACGACTCAAAAAACACTTTCTGTCTTGGAGCGGAGGAAATCCTCCGGAATCTGACGACGAGATCACCGTATACGTTGATTATGGCAAGTCGAAAGAATTCGACTACGAGGAGACGCGGAACGTGCTATACGAATGGATGCTTGGACACCCGGAACCCAAGATTTTCGGCATGCCAATCCGCTGAGCGTCAAATGTTAGGAGGAATATCGATCAGAAGCGACTTGTCGAACTCAACCAGATCGACACGCTTATTGTAAAGCTCCAAAAGCGATCGAAAGCCGGACTTGAATAATGTATCGCCGTCGTAGTCAGCAACCACCGGCAGAGCC